>CALBVR010000040.1 GCA_937969565.1 uncultured Acidimicrobiales bacterium
GAACAGACGGCTGAAGCGGTCGGGTCCGTCGTTCTGGTTGCCGGTCTGAAGACCCTGCCCGGCGCCGTCGTTGTTGTTGCCGCCGCCGTTGCGTGGGCCGCGGGCGTCGCGCCCGCCGCCATCCCGGTCTCGTCGTCGTTCCAGCGCTCCCGCAACACCGGGGGTTGCGGCCACGACGGCGGCACCGGCGCCTGCGCCGGCCATGCCGAGAAATCGGCGGCGGTTCGGGCGCTTGGTCGTCTCGTCGTCGGTCTGCGGGGTGGTGTCGGCGGGGTCTTCCATTTCAACTCCTGCGGTAGGGGATGTCGTCATGTTCGGACCGCGAGGTCAACCCGGGGATAGCCGTTTCATAAGAGACACAAAAGCCCGCGCCGGTGGTCGGCGACTAGAGTCGCGACTGGCGGCGAACATCGGGGGACGGTCAATGGCGGCCACACTTGCGGAAGCGATCCACGACGAGCGGGTCTCGTGGGAACAGCTGCACGAGCGGTACGACCCCGTGCTGCAATTGGTGAACGTGCTGATCGGCGTCGTCCCGAATTGCGACACGTATCTCGAGGTGTGGCCGGTTGGGTTTCGTACCTACAACCTGATGGTGCCGAACTTCCTGAATCTTCCCGGCTCGCTGTTCGGGCGTTCCGCCCCGAAGGATGTCGTCGGTTTGGGAATGTATGTGTCGTCCCGCGCCGCCAGCTGCAACTACTGCTCTGCGCATACCTGTTCGTTCGCCCTGCGCCGCGGGTCATCGGCCGATGCGGTGACCGGTGCAGACCGGACGGAGGCGGAGGTTGCCGCTGTGGCGGTCGCAGAAGCCCTCTCGACCGACCCGCACCACTATCGGCCGGCCCTTCGGGATGAGCTGTTGCGCCATCACACGCCGGAGGATGCGGAGTGGATCGTGATGGGCGTGGCGATGATGGGGTTCCTCAACAAGTTCATGGACGCCATGGGCGTCGAGCTCGAGTCCGAAGCGGTGGGAGACGTCTCCTCGCTGATTTCTCCGACGGGCTGGTCGGTGGGGCAACACGATTGGGCCGACGGGACGCTCGCAGCGTCCAGCGGAGATCTTCCGCCAACCGATTCCGCCCGAGTGTTGATGCGGGTTTTGCGCAATGCCCCCGGTGCCGTGCGGCTCGAACGCCGGTGGATGGACGGCATGCCTGCGGACGGGGCGCTGGCTCGGCGGCGGATCTCCGAGGAGTGCGGCTATGACGAGCCGCTCCTCTCGCACATGTTGCATGCCAAGCCCCGACGGGCGTTGGCCGCGATGCTGCGACACAACCTCGACCCGGCACAGTCCGAGGTCGGAATTGGTGCGAAGGCATTGGCGTCGCTGGTGTTCGCCACCCACATGGGCAATGGGCTGCTCGCCGGCCGGTCGGCTGCCCTCGCCGAGAACTGCGGGATCGATCCTCGGGTGGTCGACTCGGCTCGGGTCGGCGTCGACCTCGCCGACGCGGCCGTGAAGATGGACGATCGGACGACGGCGATCGTTGCGGCGTCGCTGGCGATGTCGCCGAGTCCGTCGGTGGTCGATGCGACCGCGATCCAGACGGTCACAGCGAATCTGTCTGCCGCGGAAATCGTGGAGCTGGCCGTCTGGATCTCGGTGAGTCAGCTGCAGCATCGACTGTCGCTCTGGTACGGCCTCGCCACCTGATCGGCCAACAACTCGCCCCACGCTTTACATTTTGTAAAGTGTTCGCATGACCGAGTTCATTCTGAACGGCACGCCCGTTTCTGTCGGCGACCACCACGAGCATCTGCTCACCGCGTTGCGCGATGAGCTGGGCGTCATGTCGCCCAAGGACGGCTGTTCGCCATCCGGCCAGTGCGGCTGCTGCACGGTCATCGTCGACGGGAAGGCGCGCGTCTCGTGCCAGACGTCGTTGGACAAGACGGCCGGCACGAATGTGACCACGCTCGAAGGCCTCCCGGAGGACGAACGGGGTCGCATGGCGGATGCCTTTGCTGCGCATGGCGCGCTGCAATGCGGGTTCTGCACGCCCGGCATTCTGATGCGGACGAAGGCGATGATCGACAAGAAGGGGGCCGATCTCACCCGCACCAACGCTGCGGCGCTCCTCGGTGCCCACCTCTGTCGCTGCACCGGCTACATCAAGATCCTCGACGCCATCGAAGACCTGGCGCAGGGCGAGACGCCCGTCGCCATCCAGCCGAAGGGTGTCGGCACCCGTGGCGTGAAGTATGAGGCGGCCGAGCTGTCGCTCGGCGACCGCCCGTTCATCGACGACATGGTTCCCGAAGGGCTTCTGCACGGAGCCGTTCATCTGTCCGAACATGCACGCGCAGACATCGTCGCCATCGACACGTCGGCCGCGATGGCGGTCGACGGGGTCGTCGCCGTCCTGACCGCGGCCGATGTGCCCGGTGAACTTCGCAGCGGCCTCATCCACAAGGACTGGCCGATCTTCATTCCGGAAGGCGGACGCACCAGTTATCTCGGCGACGTGCTTGCTCTGGTCGTGGCGGAGACTCGGGCGATCGCCAGGGCTGCGGCCGAACTCGTGTCGGTCACGTACGACGTGCTCCCGCCCATGACGAACCCGGCGGACGCGATTGCGTCGGACGAGCCGGCAGTGTGGACGCTCGACGGCAACATCCTGTCCACGTCCACGTACACCCGAGGCGATGCCGAAGCCGGCCTCGCAGCCGCCAAGCATGTGGTTCGGGAGACGTTCCAGACCCAGCGGATCGACCATGCCTTCGTCGAGCCCGAGAGCACGCTGGCCGTGCCGATTCAGGCGGGCGAGTCGCTTCCTGCCACCGGGACGTTCGGTGAAGCCGACGCCGTGAGCGACGAGCGTCGGCTCTACGTCTACTCCGGGGGCCAGGGCATCTGGGACGATCGAAACGACATCGCCCGAATCCTCGACGTGGACTCGTCGGTCGTGTTCACCGAACTCGTCTCGAACGGTGGAGCGTTCGGGGGCAAGGAGGACATGTCGAACCAGGGCCAGACCGCGTTGGCCGCATGGCTGCTGGATCGGCCGGTGAAGACCACCTTCTCCCGCGAAGAGTCATTGCTCGTGCACACCAAACGGCATCCGATCCGTATGGAGTACGAGATCGGCTGCGACGACGACGGAACCCTTCAGGGCCTGCGCGTGCGGATGATCGGCGACTCCGGCCCGTACGCATCGGTCGGTATGAAGGTGCTCGAACGTGCGGCCGGTCACGCATCGGGTCCGTATGTGATTCCGAACATCGACGTCGAAGCCATCGCCGCCCGTACGAACAACTCGGTGTGTGGTGCGTTCCGCGGCTTCGGAGCGAACCAGGCACAGTTCGCAATGGAGGGCGCCCTCGATCGTCTGGCCGACAAGGTCGGCATTTCCGGATGGGAGATTCGCAGCCGGAACGTCATCACCCCCGGCGTCGTGTGGGGGCCGGGTCAGATCATGGACGACGGCTGTCTGGGGGCGCGTGAGTGCCTCGACGCCGTGAAGGAGCCCTACGAGGCGGCTCGTGCTGCTGGCAAGCCGGTCGGGGTCGGCCTCGGGTTGAAGAACTCGGGCCTCGGCAACGGTTTCAAGGAGATCGCCAAGGCGGTGGTGCACTTCTGCGACGACGGCACGGTGGAGGTTCGGCACTGCTGGACCGAGATGGGGCAGGGCATCCATACGGTTGCCTTGCAGGTTGCGGTCGAGGAACTCGGCGTGGCGGCCGAACAGGTGCGTGTGATCGTCGACAGCACGCGGGAGCTTGGCGCCGGCCAAACCACGGGCAGCCGGGGAACCCTCATGGGTGCTGGGTCGGTCAAGGACGCCTGCGAGAAGGCCATGGCCGATGGCTGCAGGGTCGGCGTCGACTACGAGGGTGAGTATCGGGTCGACTGGACCAACTCGTTGAACGAGGGTCTCGAGAACCCGATCATCCATTCGACGTTCGGCTACGCCGCCCAGCTGGTGATCCTCGATCCCGACAGCGGCAACGTTGAGAAGGTCGTGGCGGCCCACGACGTCGGTCGAGCCGTGAACCCGCTGCTGTGCGAGGGCCAGGTCGAGGGAGCAGTCCACATGGGTCTCGGTTACGCCATGAGCGAGGGCTTCCCGTGCGATGAGAACGGCAAGCCGCTGAACGACACGCTGCGAAGCCTGGACATCATCCGGCCGAAGGACATGCCGCCGGTCGACGTCATCCTTGTCGAGTCGGCCGAACCGAACAGTCCCTACGGGATCAAGGGTGTCGGCGAGATCGGCCTTGTGCCGACCGCAGGCGCGGTCGCCGCGGCCATGCAGGACCACGACGGCGAGTGGCGCAACGAACTGCCACTGGTGAACGAGAAGAACCGCGAGCGGGCATCGGCGTGGGTGCGTTGATGGCTCTCGAGATCTTCAACCGCGATTTCGCAGTTTGTACACTCCGCCCATGAGTGCGCTCACCGACAACCAGACGCCCGGGCTGGTGTGCGCACATCACCACATCTACTCGGCGCTGGCCCGGGGAATGCCGGCACCGCCGCGCACGCCCGAGGGATTCATGGACATCCTCGAGCTGGTCTGGTGGCGATTGGATCGCGCCCTCGACCTGGACATCATCTTCCATTCCGCTCGTCTGGCCGCCCTCGAAGCGCTGCAGAACGGTTGCACGGCGGTCATCGACCATCACGAATCGCCGGATGCGATCGAGGGCTCGTTGTCGGCGATTGCTGCCGGTTTCGCCGATGTCGGTGTTCGCGTCAACACGGCCTACGGGATCACCGACCGACACGGTCCCGAAGGCGCTGCAGCGGGACTGGCCGAGAACGACCGCTTCCTTCGGGAAGGCGGGCGGGGCATGGTCGGTCTGCACGCCGCGTTCACGTGCGAGGACGACACGATCGCAGCGGCCGCGGCGCTGGCGAAAACGCACGGCGTCGGCGTGCATGTGCATGTCGCCGAGGGGGCCGAGGACACCTGGCAGCAACTTCGCGGTCACACGGACGACGACTGGCTGCTGATCCATGGCGTGCACCTGCCCGATGACCACGGTCTCTCGGGCACGATCGTGCACAACGCCCGATCGAACATGAACAACTCGGTTGGCTACGGCAACCCGGCCCGGTTCTCGAACCCCGTCGCTCTCGGAACCGACGGCATCGGCAGCGACATGCTGGACGAGTTTCGCTTGAGTTTCGTGCGGGCCCGCGAGGTTGACGTCACGGCGACGCCGGACCTGATCTGGGGCTGGCTCGAGGCCGGATGGGATCTGTTCCCCGAGGCCCGCAACGATCGGGTCACCTGGAGCTACGGTCCGATGGATCCGTGGCGCCTCGCCTACACCACGGGGGTCAGAGCCCTCGACGTCGAGGTCGATGGCGAGCTGCTCCTCGAGAATGGCGTTCCCACAAAGGTTGACGCCCACGAAATCACCGCGAAAGCCGCCGAAGCCGCCCAAAAACTCCACCAACGACTCGAAGGGGTCTGACCCCTAATCGCAATTAGGGGTCAGACCCCCAACCAACCGCAGGGGTCTGACCCCGCATTCAACAAGGACCGAAATGACCGACACCACCACGACCGACTCCGGGCTCGCCGTCTTTGGGGACTTCGCTCCCGACGGACGCGAGGCGTACGACAACGCCGTCACCCGCTTCCGCGAGAAGAACATCGTCCTGCCGACCTTCGCCCAACTGCGCGACCCGTCGACCATCCCGAGCGAGATCGTCGATTCGCTGAGCGGGGTCGAAAAGGATGCTCCCGACGCCCGCAACCTGTTCCGGGTGCACTGGTTCAACGAGCATGCGGACGAGGCCGGCGACAACTTCCCGGGCTTCGTCGACGTGCCGACCCACATCGAACTGCCGAGCGAAATGACCGGTGTCGACGCCCGCATCGTCCTCGCCTTCGGCAACCGCTTCCCCATGATCCGGGCCCACAAGGTGTTGGCCGCGTACAGCTGCCTCGTCGCCCGTCTCGTCACCGGTCGTTTCGACCCCACGAAGAACCGGGCGATCTGGCCGAGCACCGGGAACTACGCCCGCGGCGGCATCGCCATCTCCAAGATCATGGACGTCCGCGGCGTCGCCATCCTGCCCGAGGGCATGAGCCGCGAACGGTTCGAGTGGCTCGAGCGCTGGACAATCAACCCGGACGAGGACGTCATCAAGACCTTCGGCACGGAGAGCAACGTCAAGGAGATCTACGACGCCTGCAACGAGCTGTCGCTCGACCCGATCAACGTCATCCTCAACCAGTTCAGCGAGTTCTCGAACCACGTCGGCCACTACGCCGTGACCGGCCCGTCGCTCGAAACGGTCTTCAATCACGTCACCAAGGACACCGGCGGCAACCTCGCCGCCTACGTGTCGGCGTCCGGCTCCGCCGGAACGCTCGGAGCAGGCGACTACCTGAAGGACGAACACGGAGCGAAGATCGTGGCGGTCGAGGCGCTCGAATGCCCGACGATGCTCTACAACGGTTTCGGTGAGCACAACATCCAGGGCATCGGCGACAAGCACATCCCGTTGATCCACAACGTCACCAACACCGACCTCGTCGTCGGTGTCAGCGACGACTCCACCAACC
>CALBVR010000041.1 GCA_937969565.1 uncultured Acidimicrobiales bacterium
TCGACACGGCTGATGAAGAACGAGGCGACGCTCGAGATGGCAGCGAGATCGCCCTCCGCGGCTTCCAAACCTGCGATGTAGCCCTCCATCACGTCCCGGTAGCGATCCACCGAGAACAACAGGGTGACGTTGATGCTTCGCCGCTCGGCAATCATCTGCTGGATTGCGGGAACGCCCTCGGCTGTCGCCGGGATCTTCACGTACAGGTTCGGCTCGTCGATCGTGTCCCACAACACCCGAGCCGCCGCCTCCGTGCCCTCGCGGTCGCGGGCAAGACCCGGATCGACCTCGACGGACACGTAGCCGTCCAACCCGTCGCTGTCGTCATAGATCGAACGGGTGAGCGCCAGCGCCGCCTCGATGTCGGTGGTGACCAAACCCCAGTAGCTCTCCTCGACCGACTTGCCGGCGGCAAGCAGCGAAGCGAACTCCTCGGTGTAGTCATCCGAACCCTCGATTGCCTTCTGGAAGATGCTCGGGTTCGACGTGATCCCACGAACGCCACGGTCCAGCCAACGCTGCAGTTCACCGTCCTGGATCCAGTTGCGGCGCAGGTTGTCGAGCCACGGGCTCTGGCCCTGCTCGTCGAACAGGCGGTGGAGGTTGGTTGCTTCGCTCATCGGGGGTCCTCGCTTCGTGCGATTGGAATGGTGGTCAGATCAGGGCTCGGGCAGCGGCTTCGACAGCGGCAGGGGTCATGCCGAGCTTCTCCATGACGGTGCCGCCGGGGGCGGAGGCACCGAACCGATCGATGCCGAGCGTGGTGTCGGCCCAGCGAGCCCATCCCATCGTCGACCCGGCCTCGATCGATACCTTCGGAACTCCGGCGGGAAGCACCGAATTCCGGTACTCCTCGGTCTGCTTCTCGAAGATCTCCCAACACGGCATCGAAACGACCCGGGCAGCGATGCCGTCGGCGGCCAGCGCGGCTGCGGCTTCGACGCAGTGGGCGACCTCGGTCCCGGTTCCGAGCAGGACGACGTCCGGGTCGCCCTCGGTGTCGCCGAGCACATAGGCGCCCTTCAGGACCGAATCTGAGGCATCGGTACCTTCGAGCACCGGGGTGCCCTGGCGGGAGAGAATCATTGCGGTCGGCCCACCATGTTCAACGGCAGACTTCCAGGCAGCGTTCACCTCGTTGGCGTCCGCTGGACGCCACACGTTGAGTTCGGGCATCGCCCGAAGCGACGCCACGTGTTCGATCGGTTGGTGCGTGGGCCCGTCCTCGCCGACGCCGACCGAGTCGTGCGTCCACGAGAAGACCATCCGCATGTGCGAGAGCGCCGCCATGCGGACCGCGCCACGCATGTAGTCGGAGAACACGAGGAACGTTCCGCCGACCGGCAGCGAACCGCCGTGCGCCGCCATGCCAACCATCGCAGAGCCCATACCGTGTTCGCGAATGCCGTAGTACAGCTGGCGTCCGGCGGGGTCGTCCTTGCTGAACACGCCGTGGTCCTTGATGACCGTCCCGGTGTTGCCGGTGAGGTCGGCGCCGCCGCCCATCAGCGACGGGATCATGGGAACCAGCGCCTGCAGCGCGGCGCCGCTTGCCTTGCGCGTGGCGATCGATGCGCCGAGCTCGTTGGCCGGCAGCGCATCTTCCCATCCGTCGAGCGGCGCTCCGGTGAGCAGGGCCTGAAGTTCGGTCTGATCGCCGGAGTAGGCGTCGATGCGTCCCTGCCATTCGGCTCGTGCAGCGGCGCCACGAACCCCCAGCGCACGGCAGGTGTCCAACACGTCGGCGGGTACGTGGAAGGTCTCGTCGGCCGGAAGACCCATGACGGTCTTTGTGGCGGCGATCTCCTCGTCGAAGATCGCGTAGCCGTGAGCGTGATGGTCGCCGGTGTGCTCGGTCGCCGGGAAGCCGACCTCGGTCTTGAGAACGATGAGGGACGGCTGATCTTCGTTGGCCATACCGCTGCGAATGGCGGCCTCGAGCGCATCGAGGTCCTCACCGATGGAGCCGACCTCCTCCACATGCCAGCCGTAGCCGCGGAAACGAGCGGCGGTGTCGTCGGAGAAGCTCAACGACGTCGGTCCGTCGATCGAGATGTCGTTGTCGTCGTAGACGAACACGATGCGACCCAGGCCGAGGTGACCGGCCAGCGAGGCGGCCTCGTGGCTGACGCCTTCCTCGAGGTCACCGTCGGAGCACAGACCGAAGATCCAGTGGTCGCACACGTCGGCGCCGAGGCGGGCCCGAAGGTTCGCTTCGGTGATGGCCATGCCGGTGGCGTTCGCAAAGCCCTGGCCGAGCGGCCCGGTGGTGACTTCGACGCCCGGGGTGAAGCCCGCTTCGGGGTGACCTGGGGTCTTCGAGCCCCACTGGCGGAAGTCTTTGAGATCGTCGAGTTCGATTCCGTACCCGTACAGGTGCAGAAGGGCGTATTGCAGGATCGAGGCGTGGCCGGGGGAGAGGATGAAGCGATCGCGGTCGAACCACTGCGGATCGTTCGCATCGAAGTTCATGATCCGGCTCCACATCACGTGGGCGACCGGAGCCAGCGACATCGCGGTTCCCTGGTGTCCGGAACGGGCGGCGTGCGGGGCATCCATGGCCAGTCCGCGGATCACCGCGATGGTCTTGGCGTCAAGCTCGGTCATCGGATCTCTTTCGTGGAGGTCTGCACCCGTTTCCTACCACGTCCGCACCCGTCACTCAGCGTTCTGCTCTGAAGCAAACCGTGTTGGTTCGACACACCTCCATCGGTCCCACCGATAGTGATGGAATCAGCCGAACAGCAATGTTGATGCAGTGAAGCCGTGGAGTTGGTTGGTGCCGCCGATCGGGCCGAGTTCGCCGGCACAGAACATGCCCGAGGTCGCCCCGGATCCGGTGAGCAAATGGACGGTCTCGGCATCGTGGCCGCTCTCACCGAAGAGGTGAGCGCCGCGGCCGTTGCACGTGAAGGTGAGCGCCGCGACCGCTTCATGTTCGGCAAGCATCAGCCGGAGGTCTTCCGAGGCCGTGGCAGCGTCGCGTACCTGAAACTGCACGGTGGTCCCGATCGGCACCTCGGCGCCGATGGCCAGAGCACCGGATTCCCGGTCGGCCCCCATCACCGCACGGATCAGGAAATCGCCTCGGACGAACTCATCCTGTTGTTCATCCATGACAATGCCGATGTGGACGCCAGCGCCGAGGAGCGCCCGCTCGCTCTCGTCTGCCTCGTCGGCGATCGACTGGAGGCGTTCGAGGGGGTTCTGCGAACCGAGACTCGTGACGATGTTGCCCTCGACCCCGGTCACCGTGAACGCGTCGCCCACCGGCCGACAGCCCTGGGAGACGACGCTGGTCATCGGAACGCCGTCGAGCGCCACGCCGACGGCGCCGTCGGTGTGCACGGCGCCATCGAGCAGAAGCCGATTTCCGCCGGGGCCGTTCGCCGCAGACGCGAGCCCTCCGTGCAGCAGAAGGTCCGGCGCGGTTTCGCCCACCCGCGTGAGGAGTTCCATCTGGGGGACGGTGAACGGGTCGGTCAGAAGGACTGCGGTGTCGGCATTCAGCGAGCCCCATCCGAGGACGGGCTCGAACTCACCGGCTTCGATACGAAACGTGGACGCCGAGATGCCGGTTGCGGCCCAGATGGACAGCGCCGGCCGATGTTCGACCTCGGAGACCTGCGACAGCACGCCACATGCCGTCGACCCGATCATCGCAGCGGGATGGAGCAGTTCGCGGAGGCTGTTGGAGATGTCTTCGATCGCTCCGGTGAGACCGGCCCCCACGAACACGCAGAGCAGGTCGACGGGCCCGCTGAGCCGTTCCATGACCTCGCCGACCACCTCGCCGACCGCATGGGCGGGCAACGGATGTTCGCTGAGGGCGGCGGCAGCGCGCATCAACCGTCGGCGATGGGCCGGCTGCCGGGTGCCGTGGCATCTGGCGGATCGGCGACCGGCGCGAGGTGCGTGAACGGGACGATCGTGAACGGCCCCTGGTCGAGATGCACATGGGCTTCGATGGTCGCGGGTTCGGACACCTCGACTTCCGCCCGGATCAGTCGGTAGGTGAACTTGCCGGGCTCGACCTGCAGCGGCTGCACGTTGCGGGCCACCTGCTCGCCATCAGCCATGAAGAGCACCTCGAGCACACCGGTGCCTGGGTGCCCCTCCGGCGCCCGAACGATCACGACGAGGTGCGGGGCCCAGGTGAACGGGTCGGCGCTCGGCATCGGGGCGGAGAACTGGACGCCGCCGAGGTCGATTCGGGTGGACGGCCCTGGGACGGGACGGAGTTCGATGTCGTCGATGAAAAGCGCAGCCAGGATCTGCAGTTCGTCGTCGGTGGGTGGAGCGTCGGTCATGGAGTGGTCCTTGGGGTTGCGAAAATGGGGGACTCGTGGCGGATGGTGACCCACCGAAAGCGCTGGGCGATTCGGATGAGCCACCAGCCGGGATCGAGCTGTCGTTCCTCGAGGGCGAAGCGGGCCGAGGTCGGGGCCGCGTGGTGATTGTTGTGGAACCCTTCGCCGCAGGTGAGAAAGGCCAGCCACTGGAGGTTGGTGGCTGAATTCTCGTACGGCCGGGATCCGAATGTGTGACCGAGGGCGTTCACCGCGGCCGACAGGCTCAGGTACAGAACGAAGTGGAACGCCATGGCGAGCAAGCCGATGGGCCCCATCAGCGCGACCACGATCATCGTCGTGATCCCGAGCCCGATCAGCGCGTGGTCAAACAGCAACCGATCGAGTTGCGTCGCCGGGAGGTCCCGGGCGTGCCGGGCCACCTGTTCCTGATCCCGGGCGACTCGCCGGTACAACATGACGTTCGTCAACTGAACGCGCATCCATCCGAGCTGGGCGGGGGAGTGCGGATCCTGCGGTTCGTCCGTGAAGGCATGATGTTTGCGGTGCACGGCGGCCCATTGCCGAGGTCGGATGCCGGTCAGCAGCCAGGTCAGCGTGCGGAACACCGCAGCGAGCCCGGGTGACAACGTGAGCGCCTTGTGGGCGAGTGCACGGTGCAGGTAGACGGTCGTGACGACGTTGGCCACTTGTGTGAGCGCGAATCCGACGAGAAGTGCGAGGAGGATCGAAGACACAGATCTGTCCTTTCTGTCCTTTCAGCTGCCGACATTTTGGACCATAGCCGTCCCGTGGACGCCGACGGAATCGGCTTCTGCCGATTCGGGGATTCCTCTCCGGTCGCCTCGCTGCACCGTTCTCGGCGGCCTAGGCTCTTGCCGATGCGACGCTGGATTCTTCCCTTCGTGCTGCTCGTGGTCGCTGGCGTGGCGTCCTGGCAGGCGGTGGCCACCGACGAGGCCCTCGCCGACGAAACCGTCGCCCCCGCTGGTGCACCCGGTCCGGCGCTGACCACGCCGCTCGTCTCGTTCCGCCGCGTGCCCGAGTATCTGCGGGCGCCGGCGATCGTCGACAACCAGGTCGACGATCTCGATGCGTTGACGACGACCTTCCCAACACAGAGCTGCCTCGTCGTGACGATCGACGGCGAAGAGGTGTTCGCTTCCAACCCGACCCTGCCACTGATCCCGGCGTCCGCGCAGAAGCTCGTCACCGCCTACGGCGTGTACGAACTCCTCGGCCCGGATCACACGTTCGAGACGAGGGCGGTCACCGAGGCGACGCTGATCGATGGCGTCCTCGATGGTGACCTGTGGCTGATCGGTGGCGGCGACCCGCTCGTGGCCACCGCCGACTACGTGGGCCGCTACGAGCCGCCCCATGCACTGACCGATCTGGAACGGATGGCGGACGCTGTGGTCGCCGCCGGCGTTGCGGAGATCACGGGCGCCGTCCTCGGCGACGAAAGCCGCTACGACGATCAGCGCTACGTCAGCAGCTGGCCCCCTCGGTTCACCAATCTCGATCAGAACCAGACCGGTCCGCTCTCGGCGCTGACCGTGAACGACGGCTTCCCCCGGTTCGACGCCACCAACCCGGCGAATTCGCTCTCGACCGCGGCGACCGATCCGGCCCAGTTCGCCGCAGCCTTCTTCGACGATCTCCTCGAAGAACGCGGCGTTGTCATTCGTCAGAGCGCAGCCTCGGGCAGCGTTCCGGCTGGGGCCACCGATCTGGTTGCCCCGCTGGTGTCCGAGCCCGTCACCGTGTCGACGAATCAGATGGTCAGTGTCAGCGACAACATGGGCGCCGAGCTGCTGCTCAAAGAACTCGGTTTCGAAGCGTCGGGCCTGGGCACCACGCTCTCGGGAGCGACTGCGCTCGAGGCGCTGCTGCGTGAACGTGGGCTGTCCGTGGCCGAAACCGACATCGCAGACGGCTCGGGACTCAGTTCAGAGAATCGCCTCACCTGCCGGCTCCTGGTTGAGATCATTGATGACTCGGCCGACTCCGGGCTGCTGGACGGTCTGGCCATCGCCGGTGAGACCGGCACGCTCGAGGAACGGCTGGTTGGCACGGCTGCCGAAGGCCGCATCGCGGGCAAGACCGGGCGCCTCAACGACGTCGGTGCCCTCGCAGGTACGGCCGTCGGCGAAGACGGCACGGTGCTCACGTTTGCCTGGGTGGCGAACACGACCGATTTCTATCCGGTGGACGACATGACCTCGGCTCAGGATCGTCTCGCCTTCCAGCTCATCGAATATCCCGAAGGTCCGTCCGCCGACGTGCTCGCTCCGATCGGCTGATGTGAGCGAACCGTTCCTCCTGCCCATGTTTCCGTTGGGCATGGCAATGTTCCCCACGCAGCTGTTGCCCCTGCACGTCTTCGAGGACCGCTACCGGCAGATGATGGCCGACGTTTTGCGGCTCGAGTCCGATCAATCCTTCGGCGTGTCCCTCATCGAACGAGGACATGAGGTTGGCGGCGGCGACGTTCGCACAACCGTTGCGACGCGAGTCGAGCTGATGCAGGCCGAGGAATTCGAAGACGGCCGTTGGGGCATCGTCACGGCCGGAATCGAACGCATCGACGTGGTCGAATGGCTTCCGGACGATCCCTATCCGCGAGCGATGGTGACGGTCCGGGAGCGCTGCGACGACGGCGGCGACATCGCCGCCACCGAAACCCTCGTGATCGAGGGGCTCCAGCTCGCGAGCCGCCTCACCGGCCAGCCGCTGCAGGACCTCGACGGCTTGTCCGACGAGCCGCTCGTTCGCCTGGACCAGCTGTCTGCGCTCGCTCCGCTGGCGATGTTCGACCGTCAGCAGATCCTGGAAGCCACGTCCACCCGGACTCAGCTTGCGGCGCTGCACGAAGCGCTCGAACTGCGAATCATGCTGATGACTGCAGAACTGGACGATTGAGGCGGGTGTTCTTCCCTCTGGTCGTATGCGAGCGGGGGCACAAGCGCTAGGTTGAAGCACGAGCGAGGAGAGGTGCACTTCCGTTGGCTGACAATCCCAAGACTCCGACCGAGAACGCGCAGGAAGTCTTCGATCTGGTGAAGGCGTATGCCATCCAGGAGACGACGGTTCCGTTGCAGGGCATCGGCACCTACCTGAAGTTCGGGGTTCCCGGTTCCATCCTCATGGGCACTGGCCTGTTCTTCCTGGCGCTGGCGTTGCTCCGGGGGCTGCAGCAGTTCGAGATGTTCACCGGTCATGAAGACGGCCAGGGCTGGCTGGTGTTCGTGCCCTACCTCTCCGTGTTTGTCGCCGCCGCCATCATCTTGTACTTCCTGGTCAAGAGCATCACGAAAGGCCTCGATTCATGAGCACCGAGCAGGCACCCATTTCCGCTGCCGACATCGAAGGCAAGTTCCGGGAGATCAAGGACGAGGTCGACAACGTCACGAACAACGCCAAGGGCAAGGCGGTTCCCGCCGCGGCCATCGGCGGCATTCTCGTGTTGATCATCATGTACCTGCTCGGCCGACGCGTCGGCTCGAAGCGCACGGCCACGGTCGAGATCCGGCGGATCTGACTCCGCATGTTCAAGATCTTCCGCGGCGCCTATGTGAAGCGCATGATCCGCGTGAACGCATTGCGCAAAGGCCTCCTCGGCGGACATCCGATGTGGCGGGCCATCTGGGCCCTCAGCGCGGTGCGAAAGATGTGGGGTCGCGTCTCCAAGAAGGGTGAAGCGCCGATCACGTTCAGCGAGTCGCTCGGCGAGGGCGAAGCGTGGGCGCTGGTGCACGTACCCGAGAAGTCGAAGCGTGGCCGCGGCGAGGGCCGCAAATACGTGATCGGTCCGAAGCGGCAGGCGCCACGGTTCTCTGCGATCGGCCCGACGGCCGCGGTGGCCGCCGCCCGCCAGGTGTTCGAAGCGCCCGACGCTGCCCGGGTCAACCAGATTCTGGGCGTCGACGTCGTCGAGGACGATCCGCCCACGCGACGCGAGCGAAAGCGGGCGGCGTCCAAGGAGATGGCGGAGCGAAAGCTCGATCGCAAGGCGTCGGCGAAGCAGGCGAAGAAGGACGATCGCGCTGCCCGGTCGCAGGCTGCGGCCGACAAGACCGCAGCGGACAAAGCCGCGAAACACGCCCGGGCCGAGGCCAAGGCGGCGGCAAAGCGTGAGAAGGCCGAGCGGCGGGTCGCCGATCGAGCGGCTCGACGAGCCGCTGCCCCAATCGACGAGGTGACCGATGCTGGTCCGCTTCAGAAATCCGACGCGTGAGCTGACGGTCGAGGGCCCCCGAACCGTCGACCAGCTCGTTCGGCACCTCGAGCTCAATCGAGAATCCGTGCTGATCATCGTGAATGGCACCCTGCTCGCGGGCAACGGCCAGCTCAACGATGATGACGACATCGAGGTGCGCAGCGTCATCTCCGGCGGCGAGCGATGAGGTGCCGGGTCTGTCGGGGCCCGGTTGTCATCGAGCTCCGCCAACACAACGCCGCATTCTGTCAGGAGCACTTCCTGAAGTTCTGTCGGGATCAGGTCGAACGCACGATCCACAAGTTCAAGATGTTCGACCCGGACGACCGCCTCCTCGTCGCCGTCAGCGGCGGCAAGGATTCGCTGGCGTTGTGGGACATTCTCCACGAACTCGGGTACGACACGACCGGGCTCGTGATCGGGCTCGGTATCGGCGAGTACAGCGAGGCGAGCACCGCAGCTGCCGTCGCCTTCGCCGAGGACCGGGGACTGCCGCTCGACGTCGTCTCGCTCAAGGACACCCACGGGTTCGACGTGCCCCAGGCGGCCCAGGCCACCAAGCGCGTGCCGTGCTCGGCCTGTGGCATGTCCAAGCGCCACATCTTCGATGCACACGCACGTGACGGTGCCTTCGACGCAGTCGTGACCGGCCACAACCTCGACGATGAGGCCGCAGTGCTTTTCGGCAACGTCGTGCGATGGGAACGCGAGTACCTGGCCCGGCAGTCACCGGTCCTTCCCGCCGGAAAGGGCTTCCCCCGGAAGGTCAAGCCTCTGGTGCGGCTGGGGGAGCGGGAAATGGCCGCATATTGTGTGCTCCGCAACATCGACTACATCGTCGAAGAGTGCCCGATGGCCGAAGGAAACAAGCATCTGGCCTACAAGGACCTGCTCAACGGACTCGAAGTCGAGTCACCGGGCGCGAAGCGTGCCTTCTACTTCGGCTTCCTGGAGCGGGCCGCAGCGTCGTTCGCCGACGCCGCCGACACTCCGACCAAGGACGACCTGGGACGCTGCAGCCGCTGCGGATCTCCGTCGGCCGGCGAGATCTGCTCGTTCTGCCGACTCACCGAACAGGCCGTGGCGCTCTCCCCGCGCCCCGACCCCACCGAAACCTCCAACAAAGAGACGAGCACACAATGACCGACGCCCCATCCAACGCCATCATGGCGGAGGGCGAACTCGTCCAGTTCGTCGACAACAAGGACCGGCGCTATCTCGTCACGCTGAAGGCGGGCGACGAGTTCCACTCGCATTCGGGCTTCATCGCGCACGACGACGTCATCGGCACCGCCGAGGGGCGTCTGGTGGCGTCCACCAAGGGCAGCAAGTACCTCGTGGTCCGTCCCACGCTGTCCGAGTTCATTCTCAAGATGCCTCGCGGCGCCCAGGTGATCTACCCCAAGGATCTGGGCCCGATCCTGATGATGGCCGACATTCATCCGGGGGTGAAGGTGCTGGAGAGCGGGGTGGGATCCGGGGCGCTCTCGATGACGATGTTGCGCGCTGGCGCCGAGATCGTGGGTTACGAGCTTCGCGAGGATTTCGCATCCCGGGCACAGAAGAACGTCGCCAAGATCCTCGGCGAGGAAGCCTTGAGCCGGTACCGGGTCGAACTACGGGATGCCTACGAGGGCATCGACGAGACCGACATGGACCGCGTGATTCTGGATCTGCCCGAGCCCTGGCAGGTCGTGCCCCATGCGGCGACCGCCCTGCGAACCGGCGGCATCATCCTTGCGTACACGCCGAGCATCATTCAGGTCAGCCGATTCCGCGAGTCGCTCCACCAGAACGGATTCGCGATGGCCCAGACCACCGAGGTCATGAACCGCGGTTGGCATGTGGAGGGTCACGCCGTCCGCCCGGATCACCGGATGGTCGGCCACACCGGCTTTCTCACCACGGCGCGCCTGCTCGAAAAGGACTGACGCCGGCACTTTTGGAAGTCTTGTCGTTTCGTTGAGACCGTCTGATTGGTCGGTCCCTTTGATGGAGTCACCAACTCCTGAAAGGGCCGATCATGACCACCTTCCAACACCCCGCCGATTCCGGTGCAGAGCCGGGACCGACCCCTCCGCCGATTCCGGCGCCATCGAGTCCGGATGTGCCCGGGCTCGAGGTGATCGAGGTGATCGCCCGCGGCGCACACGGCACGGTCTATCTGGCCAACCAGGCCGACCACGACCGAGCGGTCGCCCTCAAGGTGCTCGACTCCCGATTCGTCGACGACACCGCTCGGCGCCGATTCGACCGTGAACGTACGGCGCTGGGCCGGATTTCGGATCACCCATCGATCGTTTCGCTCTTCGACAGCGGGTACACGAGCGTGGGCGAGCCCTACCTCCTGCTGGAGTACGCGGCCGGCGGATCGCTGGCGGACCGGCTGACGCACGGATCGTTGACCTTCGACGAGGCGACCGCCCTCGCCGTCCGGCTCGCCGCTGCGGTTGAACGGATGCACGAGGCTGGCGTCATCCATCGCGACATCAAGCCGGCCAACGTGTTGCGCTCGGCCTACGGCGACTGGATGCTGACCGATTTCGGCATCGCATCGCTGGTGGACCGCAGCGCAACCGCAGCGATCCACGCGAGCTACGCCCACACGGCGCCGGAGACCCTGGCCGGCGAAGCTGCGGAGGCCACCGCCGACGTGTACGCACTGGCGAGCGTTCTCGCGACCTGTCTCACCGGCGAGGAGCCGTTCGAGATGGTCCCGGACGAGGCGCCGGTTTCGGCGATGCGTCGTGTTGCCTCGGATCCGTATCCCGATCTCCGCCGCCGCGGCGTGCCCGACGACCTTGCGGCACTTCTCGAGATGGCGCTCAGCAAGGACCCGATTCACCGGCCGGTGTCGGCCATTGCCTTCGCCGCCGCCGTCAACGATGTGCGCGAGTCCCACGGGCTCATGCCGGCACCGCTGCCGGGCGCCGACGTCGCCGGTGCGACGGTCACCGTTGCGGCGTCGAGCCCGTCGACGCCCCGCCCCAGTTGGCTGGCGCAGGATTCTGAGGCTGTGTCTCCGTCCGGCGGCCGTCGACGCGTTCGGATGTTTGCTGCGGCCGCTGCGCTGCTGCTCGCCCTCGTGGGTCTGGGCACGCTACTTCCGACTGGACCGTTCGACGATGTCGTCGAGGCGGTCGCTGGTGTCGTGGACGACGGCGGCGACGCTGATGGTGCGGACGGCGACGCGAACGGTCCGGGCGGGGGAGACGGCAACGGCAACGACGGCGACGGGCCGGGCGGGGGAGACGGGAACGGCAACGGTGGAAACGGTCCTGGCGACGGCAACGGTGGAAACGGTCCTGGCAACGGTGGCGGCGGGCCGGGTGGCGGCGGTGGCCGAGGCGGCAATGGACCCGGCGGCGGCGGAAACGGCAACGGCGGTGGCAACTGATGCCGCGCACACTCGATCCGACGGATGTCCCGACGGTGCTCGGTGAGTCCGACATCGCACGGCAGGGCCGTCGGGTCCTGCGCCGGCGGTTCGTGACCGTGGGCGCCGGCCTCGGCTCCCTGGCCATGATTCACCTCTGGCGATTGGCTGGCGTCGCCGACCATGCGCTCTGTGCGATTGGTCCGCTGGCGTCACCGAGCGACACCTACGAGCTTCTGGCGACCAACAGCCAGATCCCGCGCCACGAACGCCTCCGGTCCGATTCCGGATCGACGATCGACGCGATCTGGGGCTGGCCGGGATACGCCCTGCGGGAAGCGGTCGAGGACAGCCATCCCGGTTCGGCCATCCAGGCGCTGACCGAACCTGTGCTCCACGAGTTCTTCACCCCAAAGGCGGGGCAGGTGTACCGGTCGGTCGATCGGGAGGCCGCCCGACTGGGCTGGAGCCGAGTCCATCAGCCCGGATGGGTGCAGATGATTCGGCGAGCCGAGGGCGGGGGCTACTGGATTCTCGCCGAGTCGCTCGACGACGGGCCGATCGCCATCGCGGCCGAACACGTGCACGTGGCCATCGGCTATCCGGGCGTTCAGCTGTTGGCGGACCTGCAGCAGTTCAGGACCGACCACCCCGAATCGGGATTTCGGGTCGCCAACGCCTACGAGGCTCACGGCTACATACACGATGAGCTGCTCACACGGCCCAGCACCGTCCTGGTCCGGGGGAGCGGCATCGTCGCCAGCCGGGTGCTCCAGCGGCTGCTCGATGACGTCGAGCACAACGGCGCCCAGACCACGGTCATCCATCTCTTCCGGACCTACGTCAGTGATGCCCAGGGCGACTCGCCATTCTTCCGTCGGCCGGCCGGGAACGGCTTCGCCTACCAACCCTTCAACTATCCGAAGTCCAGTTGGGGTGGACAGCTGCGGGCCCGCCTCGAAACCCTCGACGGTGAAGCTCGAGCGGAATTGATCGATGGCATGGGTGGCACGAACACCGCTCCCCGGCGCAGTTGGCGCCGCCAGCTCAAACGGCACGAGGGTCGTGGCACGTACCGACAGATGCATGGTGTCGTGGAGAAGGTCGTGCCCACCAGCGACGGCGTGCGGACGACCATCGCCTCCGCTGACGGGACCGTCGCCACGGTCGACGCCGCGTACGTCATCGACGCAACGGGCCTCCAGGCCGACCCGACCACGCACCCGTTGTATGCGGATCTCCTCGCCCGTTCGGGCGCTCGCCGCAACCCGAAGGGACGGTTGGCTGTCGAACCCTCATTCGAGGTGACCGGTACCCGCTCGGGTACTGGCCGGTTGTACGCATCTGGGGCCATGACCCTCGGCGGGCACTATGCCGGGGTCGACAGCTTCCTTGGGCTGCAATACGCCGCGTTGCGAATCGCCGACGACCTCGCCGAGACCGGCGCGCTCCCGCGGATCGGGCCGGCCCGGTCCGCTCGGGGATGGCTGGGATGGGCCCGCAATCGCCGGTACGACTCGAACGGGGTGCTCGCATGACACCGACCCTTCTCGGCCGGATCCAGACGCGGTGGGTCCTCCTGTGGACCATCGGCCTGGCCTGGGTCCTGGTGGTCGGCCCGTTCCTGCCGCTCGCCGGCCCGAGTGTCGGCGCCGTCTGGCTCGCCGGTTTCCGCACCCTTCTCATCGTCTCGATCGTTGGCACAGCGTGGGAGTTCGTCTACCACGGCCTCCAACAGCTGCGCTGGGACAAGGACTGGCCCACGTTGTTCGGGCTGTTGGTCGGCCTCAACGAGGGCGCCGTGGCGTATGTCCTGCTGCGCAACGGGCTGCCGCTGGCGATACCAGGGCTCACCGTCGCCCCATTCGTGTGGCAGTTCGGCACGGTTTGGCTCGTGGTTTGGGCGGTGTCCAACGGTCCGATCCGTGTGCTGTTTCCTCGCTGGCGGTTCGCTGGAGGGCGGTTCTGGTGAGCGTGTCCGCCTTCTCGATTGCGGAGACGGCCCGGGTTCGACGGGCGGAGTTGCAGGCCCGTGCGCATCGTCGCAGCCTGCTCCTTCCGGCCACCGTCATCGGCCTGTGGCTGTCCGTCATGGTGGTGACTGGCCAGTTGGGTCGGGCCGGGGACAATCTCGCCGCAGCCGTGACGATGGTCTTCGGCAGCTTCGTCGCCGGGTCGACGCCTCAGGGCGGTGGCGCCGTCGCCTTTCCGGTTTTCACCAAAGTGCTCGGAGTGACCGCGGCAGATGCCCGGTCGTTCAGCCTGGCCATTCAGGCGATCGGCATGGGCACCGCCGCGGCGATCATCGGCGTCGCCCGGCGACCGGTCGATGCTGGTGCGCTGCGGTGCACGGTCCCGAGCGCCATCGCCGGGTTCCTCTTCGGTTGGGTTGTCTTCGGCCTCGCTACACCATCGGGCCCGCTTCTGAAGCTGGCGTTCACGTTCGTGGTGGTTGCCGCGGGAGCGGCCACGGTCCTCAGCCGCCGCGACCCATTCGTCGAACAGCTCCGAGCCGTGCCGCTCGATGACGGCGGGCGGCGCCGTGCAGTCGTTTCGGCGGCGTTCGTCGGAGGAATGGCCTCCGCACTGTTCGGAAGCGGCGCCGACATCGCCGTCTACCTGGTCCTCACGGTGGCGTTCGGTCTTCGGCCGAGCATCGGGGTGGCCACGTCCGTCGTCACGATGGCGGCGGTCTCGATCGTCGGGCTGGCGACCTTGTTCGTCAGCGGCACGCTTTCGCTCAACGGTCCGGTGGATGCCGGTGTGGACGTTGCGGGGATGTGGTTCGCGGCGATCCCGGTGGTCGTGCTCGGTGCACCGATCGGCAGTTGGTTTGCGAGTCGGGTTTCCGCTGCTGTGCTTGCCCGCTTCATCGGCGGTCTTGCGGCGCTCGAATTCGTGTCGACGCTGCTCTTCCTCGACGAGCTCCGCACCAGCCGGCTACTTGCCGTCGCCGCCGTGGTGGGCCTGATCGGCACGGCGGTTGCCGTTCGTGCCGTCCTTGTTGTGCGAGCGGCTGTCGCCAGCGGTCGACCCGTTCAGCATCGTTCGATCCGGCGCCTGGACCTCGACGTGGAGGTCGTTCGATGAGCGTGCGCCGAATCGGCCCGCACCGTGTCGCCGATGGACCGACGCCAAGCGTGCTCGGCCATCGCTTCCGAGACGCGACCGGCACGAGAATCATCGAGACGACATCGCTGCGATGCGACCAGGAGCGCTTCGAACGGGCGCTTCGTCGACTCGAGGTGTTGGGCCAACTCGATTCGCCGAACCTCGTTCCCATTCTCGACGCCGGCGTGGATGACGACCTCCTCTACGTGGTCACCCCATCGCCCGACCGAACTGCAGACGCCATTCGACCGCTTGGCGCGGCGGCACTCGACCCGCTCCGATCTGTGGCAGCCGGGCTCGATGTGCTCCACGAGGCCGGCGTGCTGCATCGGGATCTGCAGCTTCGACATGTCGGCTGGTACGGCGCCGAGGTCCGGCTCGGAGGCCACGGGCTGCTCGACATCATCGGCCCGGGCGGTACCCACGGGGTCGGCCCAATCGGCGCGGCGGACACCATGGCTCCGTCGATCGTCCGAGGCCGGTCCGCCACCCGTGGATCGGACATCTATTCGCTCGGTGCAGCCCTCCACCTCCTGGCCGTCGGGCGGGCCGTCCATCCATACCGCAACGAATCGTTGACGGCCCGACTGCAGCGGATCGCCGGCGAGAGCCCCCGGATCCTCGACGATTGCCCGGCCGTCGTCCGTCAGGCGGTCATCCGGGCTCTGGACGCCGACGGGCAGGGCTCCCCAGACAGCTCTGCGGTCGAAACGCTGACCGACGCAAGACACTCCACGCATTCGAAAGGAACACTCGCATGAACCCCACCGTGATCAACGAGGGCATCCCGCTCTACTCCAGAACGGACGGCCGCCGCGTCGCCCCGCACCGCAGTCGCCGGCCCGCTGCAGACGAGCAGATCGCTGTCGTGGTCCTCGACGACGGCCGGGCGCACTCGATCAACGGGGACGTCGTGTTGGGGCGACTGCCGAGCGAGGACCGGCGGGTACGCGCCGCTTCGGCATCACCGATCGTGGTGCCCGACGTCGACCGCCGGGTTTCGCGGTCGCATCTGCTGATCCGGATCGATGGCTGGCGCGTCGAAGCGATCGATCTGGGATCGCGAAACGGTTCGTGGATCATGGGGGAGGACGGGAACTGGCGGCGCCTCGTGCCCGGGATCGCTGCGCCCCTCGAAGACGGGGCAACGCTGTGTCTGGGTTCTCGCCACGTGCGGATCAGAACGCTCCATCACGGAACGGAGAAGCGGTTCTGACGGTCCAGTCGCACAGGCGTCAGCCCTCATCAAGGCCGAGTTCGGCGGAGCCGAACTCGAGTAGAGAGCGAAGCGAACGGCTCAGACCTCGATGAAGATGCACTCTCCGGGGCATTCTTCGGCGGATTCGATCACGCCGTCTTCCTTGCCCGCGGCGACCCCGGCAAGACCGGAAGGACCGCCCGGGTTGTAGACGGTCGCGCCTTCCTTGACGTACGCAAGGCCATCGTCGAGCAATGTGAACACGTCGGGGGCGATTTCGACGCAGATGCCGTCGCCCGTGCAGAGATCCTGATCGATCCAGACCTTCATGTTCGTGCCTCTCGTGGAGTTGCCGATGTCGCAGTGTCGGGTCGCCCGTGAACTTTTCTGCGACGGGGGTAATCAGGTCGGGCGAACGTACCGAAAGTGTAGCTGGGCGGCCGTTTCGGTCCGCCGCGGTACGGCAACGGAATTTGCGTGGGAACCTTGTGGTTGGCTCCGCCGACACGATCGGGTGTACGACTAGGGTCCGTTGAGGGAGGTCCAACGTTGACCGACGAAGCACAGCATCTGGAAGCACAACTGGCCGCAGAGCGACAGCGGGCTGCCGTGCTCACCGAGGAGATCGAGGCCCTGCGACACCGCCTGCTCGAGGCGCCGCGACGGGTGCGCACGCTCGAGGAGCGCCTGCTCGAGACGAAGGGACAGTTGGCAAAGGCCGTGTCCCGCAACGAGAAGCTCACGTACACATTGCGTGAAGCACGGGACAACATCGCCACACTGCGTGAAGAAGTCGACAAGCTCACGCAGGCGCCCGCCAGCTACGGGACGTTCCTCGGATTCAACGACGACGAGAGCGCCGACGTCTTCGCCGGCGGCCGCAAGGTTCGCGTGTCCGTGAGCCCCGAGGTCGCCGACGAGTTGAAGATCGGCCACGAGGTCGTGCTCAACGACTCGTTGAACATCGTGTTGGCGCGCGGCGCCGACACGACCGGCGAGATCGCGAGCGTCCGCGAGATGCTCGATGCAGATCGGGCCATGATCGTCGGCCGCGCCGACGAAGAACGGGTGGTCGAGGTCGCCGAAGAGCTTCGTGCCGGCGCCCTCAAGGCCGGCGACAGCGTGCTCGTCGACCCGCGGTCCAACGTCATTCTCGAGAAGCTGCCACGGGCCGGCGTCGAGGATCTCGTTCTCGAAGAGGTGCCCGATGTGAGCTACGAGGACATCGGCGGTCTCGACGAACAGATCGAGCAGATCACCGACGCGATCGAGCTGCCATTCCTCCATTCGGATCTGTTTGCCGAGTTCGATCTGCCTTCGCCGAAGGGCATTCTGCTGTACGGCCCTCCCGGCTGTGGCAAGACCCTCATCGCCAAGGCCGTCGCCAACTCGCTGGCCAAGCGTGTTGCTGAAGTCAGCGAGGACGACACCGCCCGCTCGTTCTTCATCAACATCAAGGGCCCCGAACTCCTGAACAAGTACGTCGGCGAGACCGAACGTCAGATCCGCCTCGTGTTCCAGCGAGCGCGTGAGAAGGCCCAGGAGGGCTGGCCGGTCATCGTCTTCTTCGACGAGATGGAGTCGCTCTTCCGCACCCGCGGGTCCGGCATCAGCTCCGACATCGAGTCGACCATCGTGCCGCAGCTTCTCGCCGAGATCGACGGTGTCGAAGCCCTGCGCAACGTGATCGTGATCGGCGCGTCGAACCGCGAGGATCTCATCGATCCCGCCATCCTCCGTCCAGGACGCCTCGACGTGAAGATTCGCATCGAGCGCCCCGACGAGTTGTCGGCCGCATCCATCTTCGAGCGGTACCTCACCGCAGAGCTGCCCATCGATCCGACCCTGATCGCCACGACCGGTGGTGGCGACCGGAACAAGGCCGTCAAGGCGATGGTCGACGACGCTGTTCGCGAGATGTACCGCACCGACGAGGACAACCAGTTCCTCGAGGTCACGTACCAGAACGGTGACAAGGAGATCATGTACTTCAAGGACTTCGCGTCCGGAGCCATGATCGAGAACATCGTTCGCCGCGGCAAGCAGCTCGCCATCAAGCGCGTGATCAACGGTGGTGAACGCGGGATCCGCACCGAAGACCTCATCGCGGCGACCAAGCGCGAGTTCCGCGAGCACGAGGACCTGCCCAACACGACCAACCCGGACGACTGGGCGAAGATCTCCGGCAAGAAGGGCGAACGCATCGTGTACATCCGTACGCTGGTGGGCGACGCCGCCGACTCGGCCACCGGTGGCCGTGAAGTGCAACGGGTCGGGACGGGGCAGTACCTGTAGATGGCGGTTCCCAAGACGCTCGGCATCGAGACCGAGTACGGCATCGTTCTGCGAGGAACCGATGACCCCAATCCGATCTCGGCTTCGAGCCTGCTGATCAACGCATACCTGTCCAAACGCGACCCGCGCCTGCAGCCCCGGGTCTCCTGGGACTTCGAGGACGAGTCGCCCAGTCGTGATGCCCGCGGCGCCACGCCGATCAGCGCGATGCCCCCGGAGATCGAAACGCACCTGGTCAACGCCGTGCTCACCAACGGATCGCGCTACTACGTCGACCACGCCCACCCGGAGTACTCCTCACCCGAGTGCGCCGACGCCTATTCGGTTTTGGTTCACGATCGTGCCGGCGAACTGATTCTGATCGAGTCCATGGCTGCGGCCGACGAGATCCTGCCTCCGGGCCAGGAGATCGTCGTGTACAAGAACAACAGCGATGGCAAGGGCAACTCGTACGGCACCCACGAGAACTACCTGATGGACCGCGGCACGCCGTTCGGCGACATCGTCCATCACGGCACCGCCCATCTGGTGACCCGCCAGATCTTCACCGGCGCCGGCAAGGTCGGAACCGAACTCCCGGGGATGAACCGCGACGAGGTCGACTTCCAGATCACGCAGCGGGCGGACTTCTTCGAAGAAGAAGTCGGACTCGAGACCACCCTCAAGCGCCCGATCATCAACACCCGCGACGAACCGCATG
>CALBVR010000042.1 GCA_937969565.1 uncultured Acidimicrobiales bacterium
TCGGGGGCGGCGAACGGAAGCTGGCCCAACGGCTCCGGCACGAACATCCGCCCAACGTACCCACCCCCACCGACATCGGGGTCAGACCCCTGACGCCCCAGAGGGGTCTGACCCCAAAACGCGGGCTGGGGGTCTGACCCCTAATGCGTGTTAGGTGCCAGAGCACAATTCGTTCTATTTGTCTGGTTGAAGCCCCGAAACGCCTGAATTCTCAACGATCCGGCAAATAGGGGTCTGACCCCTGCAGCGCTCCAGGGGTCAGACCCCTCAGAAGACGGCGCTCAAATTCGGCGGGGGAGGCGGGAGGCGTAGGCGGCCGTCACTGCACAGATCACGGCGATGATCAGGTAGTAGGCCGCGAACGGAAGCGCCAACGCCAGCACGAGTGCGCCCAGCAGCGGCGACACCAGCGCCGACATCTCCCGCCACGTCGAGAAGACCGTCGCCATCGGCACCCGCTCGCGCGGTTTGACCATGCGCATGAACGGGATGTTCCCCACCACGTCGATGGCAGCGCCGCCGAGCGCCGCGCCAAACCAGAAGGCGATCCCCAATGGGCGAGGCTCGCCAAGCGCGGCAATCGCCACCATGTTCACTCCGATCACCCCGAAGGCGATGATCACCAGCCGTCGGGTACCGAGATGCTCCGCCACCCGCCGAATGATCGGGCTGAACAACAGAATCGCCGCCACGCCCGAAAGAAACGCGCCCGCCACCCACGCCGGCTGACCCGCCTCGACGATGTAGATCGGGCTGTAGACGAACAACGCCACCCAGAACGTCGCTCGACTGAACGTGATCGCATACGCGATCCGCAGGTACCGCTGCTTGAAGAACCGGGGGATGTTCTGCAGTGGACTCGGCGCCGTGCTCTTCGCCTCCGTGATCACCACCGAGTTCCCCAGCCGCAGCCACCAGTAGTAGGCCAGCAGGCCAACGGACAGCATCGCCGCCAGTACGAACGGCGCGCTCTCATCGACGTTCGACACCAACCACACGCCGAGGCTCGGCCCGATCAACCACCCGAGGCCGTTGTAGACCATTCGGCTCGACTCCATGCGAGTGAGCTCGCCCTTCCCGATGTGGTCCATCACGTACAACGTCAGCAAGACACTGAACGTCGACGCCGCCGCCGAACGGAGCCCGATCGCAAGGATGAAGGTTGGCGCCACTGTGAACGTGAAGAGGATCGCCGCCGCGAAAAGCGAGACGATGCCAAACGTCATCACCCAACGTCTCGGCATCAACTGTTCGAGCCGACCCAGGTTCAGCGTGACCAGCAGCGTCAACACCGCGCCAGCCGTGAACACCTGCGACACGGCATCCTTCGAACCCAGTCGTTCGAGTGCGAGGAGCGGGACCGTGCCAACCAACAACGACCGGGTCAGCCCTTCCAGACCCGACAATCGGGCCAGCCCCACGCCGACGCCTTCGCCAAGGTGAAGGAGCGGTAGCGGTCGATGAAGACGCATCGTCGTCTCGAATCGTCAGGGTCGGTGTGGTCACCGGCGATTCCGAGCAAGTCTGACTGATGGACCGACCGATGAACAGGACCAGCTGGCTACGCGTCGGGACGGGTTGGCTCCGAGTGGCCGGTCAGGCGTCGACGGCCGGCAGTTCCATGTGCACGGCGCCGCCGGGTCCGGGGTCCGCCCAGATCCGGCCATCGAGTGCTTCGACGATGCCTTTGGCCACGGCCAGTCCGAGGCCGGCGCCACCGGCCGCCCGCTCCCGAGCCTCGTCGTGACGGCGAAACGCCTGGAACGCTTCCTCTTCGAACCCGGCCGGGAAGCCGGAGCCGTTGTCCAGCACGGACACCCGAAGATCGTCCGCCTCCACTTGAATGCGGACCCGGTCGCCCTCCGGGCTGTGGCGGATCGCATTGCTGGTGACGTTGGCGATCACCCGATGCAACTGGTCGGCGTCGGCGCAGGCCACGAGTGACTCCGGGCCTTCGATGGTGAGCTCGACGGAACGCTCGACCGCGATGGGGGAGAGGCAGCTCGCCACGTCGTGGAGGACATCCATGACTTCGGTTGGTGCGGCTGCGATGTGCAGCCGTCCGGCTTCGAGTTGGCCCAGGGTGAACAGATCGCTGATCAGCGTCTCGACCGCGGAGATGTCGTCGGCGATCGTGCGCAGGTAGCGGTCGGGGTCGGGGGCCACGCCGTCGATCAGCGCCTCGGTGGCGAGTCGCATCGAGGTGAGCGGCGTACGCG
Source organism: uncultured Acidimicrobiales bacterium (assembly GCA_937969565.1). Taxonomy (GTDB): domain Bacteria; phylum Actinomycetota; class Acidimicrobiia; order Acidimicrobiales; family SHLQ01; genus SHLQ01. The sequence continues at coordinate 2,220 of CALBVR010000042.1, forward strand.
CGTCGTGGCTCAGTGACGCCATCGTGATCGACCGTTCCCGCTCCGATGCATCGCGCTGCGCCCGCGTGATGGCGATCTGTTCGACCATCTCATCGATCGCGGTGGCGAGATCACCGACCTCGTCCATGCGTTGCAGCTCCGCCCGAGCCTCGAGATCGCCATCGGCCACCCGGTGCGCAACCTGGGTCAGTCGAGCGAGGTCCTCTGTCAACGGACGGCCGAGTGTGTAGACCACGCCGATCGCAAGCACCGTGGCAAAGGCGAGGAGGATCAGCAGAAACTGGAGATCGTGGTCGCTCAAGAACATCGACCGGGACCCGGCACTCACCGTGATGGCGATGATGACCGGCCCGCTCAGCGCCGCCAGGAGCATGCGGCGTGTGAGCGACCGTGGCGCAAACCAACTGAGGATGAACGCAACGGTGACGGCGACGGCCGCCAGGGAAACGACCAGCGCGATGAGCTGCGTCCGTTCCGTCGACGTCGGGACCATGACGACCTCGGTCGTGACCGTGGCGGCCAGGCCCGAGAGGGTGGCCAGGACCGCAAGGCCGAGGATCAGCTGCGGTCGAAGGCGGGCGCTCATGGTTCGAAACGGTACCCGACACCGAATACGGTCAACAGGTGCTTGGGGGAGGAGGGGTCGTCCTCGAGTCGGCCGCGGAGGCGACGCACGTGGACCGTCACCGTCGACGGGTCCTGCCATTCGGTGGAGGAACTCCACACCTTGTGCAACAGCTCTTCCCGACTGAGCGCCTCGCCGGCGTGCGCGAGGAAGCAGGTGAGCAGCTCGAATTCCTTGCGGGGCAGATCGATCTGCTCGCCGTTCTTGGTGACGATGCGGCGAGCCGGGTCCACGGTGATGTCGCCGAAGGTGGTCAGCATGTCGCCACCGGAGTCGGTGGCGCCGCTGCGCCGCAACACCGTCTTGACCCGGGCGACGACCTCGCGTGCGGAGAATGGTTTGACGACGTAGTCGTCGGCCCCCGCTTCGAGACCGCGAATGCGATCGGATTCCTCGCCCCGGGCGGTCAACAGGATCACCGGCAGCTGCGACGTCCGACGAAGGAATGCGAGCACGTCGAGGCCGTTGCGCTTCGGGAGCATCAGGTCCAGCAAGACGAGCGTTGGCTGGGATTCGGTGATCTGTGTGATCGCCTCCTCGCCGTCTCCGGCCTCGACCACGTTCCATCCCTCGGCGGTCAGGTACTGCGTGAGCACCTCCCGAACCATGGGCTCGTCGTCGACGACCAGGATCGTGTCCCCATCTGCCATTGCGCTCTCCGTCATGTTCGTCACGGTAGATGTGAACCCGTTCACCGGTCTGTACCTTCCACCGGTTGTTCGCCATCTTGTAAGAAGTGCCCGAGCGCCGCATCGGATACGCGAATCTCAGATTGGTTTACGCGGGTTCCCCTTCTAGACTCGTCCTTCGGACTCACCGCCCACACCTCGGCGGTGACATGCAGGAGCTGGCAATGACCACCACCACCCCGAAAGCCTCAGAGATCACCCGCGACTGGCACGTCGTGGACGCCGAGGGCCTCGTCCTCGGCCGTCTCGCCACCGAGGTCGCAAACATTCTTCGCGGCAAGCACAAGCCGTCCTACACCCCAAACCTGGACACCGGCGACCACGTGATCATCGTGAACGCCGACAAGGTCGTCCTCACTTCGGGCAAGGCTGAGCGCAAGATGGTCTACCGTCACACCGGTTTCCCCGGTGGCCTGCGGGAGAGCACCTACGCCCAGGAGATGGACAAGGACGCGGCAGAGGCCGTTCGTCGCTCGATCCGTGGCATGGTCCCCAAGACCCGCCTCGGTCGCCAGCAGCTCACCAAGCTCAAGGTCTACGCAGGTCCCACGCACCCGCACGGTGCCCAGAACCCGCAGCCGCTCGAAATCGCCCACGCCAAGGACCGCTCGGCCGAGGCCTGAGCCCACTGAAAGACGACACTCATGGCAACCACCACCCCGATCCAGGCAACCGGCCGCCGCAAGCGTGCCGTCGCTCGAGTCCGTCTCGTCCCCGGCGACGGAACCATCACCGTCAACGGTCGTGAGCTCACGGACTACTTCCCGAGCGCCGTTCACCGTCAGCAGCTCACCGAGCCCTTCCGTGTCACCGAGACCGAAGGCGCGTGGGACGTCAGCGTCACCATGCACGGTGGCGGACCGACCGGCCAGGCCGGCGCCATGCGCCTCGGCATCGCCCGTGGTCTCCTCGAGGTCGATCCCGAGTTCCGTGACTCGCTGAAGAAGGCCGGCTTCCTCACGCGGGATTCCCGCAAGAAGGAATCCAAGAAGTACGGCCTCAAGAAGGCCCGCAAGGCTCCGCAGTACTCGAAGCGCTAATCGGCGCTCAACGTCCGCCGATTGCACACCGTGTCCCTGCGATTCGGTACTGACGGCGTTCGAGGCCAGGCGTTCAACGTCCTCTCTGAGGACTTTGTGCGCATGCTTGGAGTGGCAGCCGCGCGCTGTCTCGACGGGGACACGTTCCTCGTCGGTCGAGACACGCGCGAATCGGGCCCTGCGCTTCAGCGCGCCTTCGCCGAAGGTTGCGCAGCCGAGGGGGTGTCCATCATCGATCTCGGTGTGGTCCCCACCCCGGCGGTCGCGTGGATCTCGAAGGCGGACGGTCTTCCGGCCGCCATGCTTTCCGCATCGCACAACCCGTGGGAAGACAACGGCATCAAGCTGTTCGGTGCCGGTGGAAAGAAGCTGACTGACGCGGAACAGGACAGCATCCAGGCACTGCTCGACGCAGGCATTCACGTCGAACCCGCCGAACCCCAAGAGGAGCTGGGCAGCATCGACCGGTACCTCGACGCCGTGGTCAACTCGGTCGACGGCCGAAACTTCAGCCACACCAAGGTTGTGTTGGACTGCGCCAACGGAGCCGCCAGCGGAACCGCCGGACGGGTCTTCGAGCTCCTCGGCGCCGATGTGACGGTGCTGGCCGCAGAACCCGACGGCCGCAACATCAACGAGGGCGTCGGCTCCACCCACCCCGAATTTCTTGCCGCTGCCGTGGTCGAACACGGCGCCTCGGTCGGCTTCGCGTTCGACGGCGACGCCGACCGCGTCGTCGCTGTCGGCGCCGACGGCAGCGTGATCGATGGCGACCGCTTCCTCGCAATGGGCGCGATCGATCGACGAGACCACGGACTCCTGCCCGATGACACCGTCGTCATCACCGTGATGGCCAACCTCGGTTTCCGGGTCGCAATGAAGGCCCAAGGCATCCAGATGGTCGAGACGCCCGTCGGTGACCGACACGTGCTCGAAGCGCTCGACGCCGGCGGTTACACGCTGGGCGGCGAACAGTCCGGCCACATCATCCATCGCGATCTCGCCACCACCGGCGACGGCGTCCTCAGCGCCGTGCAGCTCCTGGATGCCGCCGTTCGCCGCGGGGTCGACGTCGGGAGCTGGGCTGATTCGGTCATGACCCGCTACCCGCAGGTCCTCGAAAACGTCCGTATCGCAGAGAAGGTGGCCAATCCCGCCGAGCTTCTCGCCGACGCGATCGCCGAAGAAGAAGCCCTGCTCGGCGACGACGGCCGAGTGCTGATCCGTGCATCCGGCACCGAACCCCTCATTCGCGTCATGGTCGAAGCGTCCGAATCGCACGTCGCCGCAGAGAGTGCCGCCCGTCTCGTCCGGCACGTTGAACTCATGACGACCCCACCTGCGGCCGATTGATTCCTAGACTTTGAGTTGCTCCGCGAGAACCCCTCCTCTCAGCGGACGAAAGGGAATCCTCCATGTGTGGAATCATCGCTGTGGTCCGTCGTCGTTCGGGACGCCCGGTCCCGGCTCCGACTGATGTTCTTCCGCTGATCGACGGCACCGCCAAACTGCTGGAAGGCATCACCGCCGACACCGCTGCCGAGCCGCTCATCGCGATCGCCGAGCGGCTCGAGGCCGCGGACACGCTGTTGCGTGGTGCGCCCGGCGCTCGTCTGCTCATCGCCGATCGCATCCTGGCCACCACCATCGCCGCAGACATGCGAGACCTCACCTGGCGTCTCGACGTGCTCGAAGCCGAACTGGACGAGCGGGCCACCGTCGACTCGGTCGACCTCGAAGCGGTCAACGCCACGCTCATTCGTGTCCGCGACGCCGCATGGTCGATCGAACGAGATCGCCTGCGGGCCGCCGAAGGCATCCTCGACCTCGGTGGTCGCGATGTCCACGACGCTGGCATCGACGCAATCCTCTCGGTTCACCAGGCGCTGTCTGCATTGGACCGGCTCGAGGTGCGCGGTCGGGACTCCGCCGGCCTCCACTTGTTCGTCAGCGACCACGGCCTGGACCTGGCGTCGCCCGAGATCGCCGCCCAGATCGCTGAACGTTCCAGCGACCCGCTGTTCACCGATTCCTCTGTCCGCGTGATCGACGGTCGCCTCGGCTTCGTCTACAAAGTCGCCGCAGAGATCGGCGAGCTCGGTGACAACACCGCTTCGCTGCGCAACAGCATCCGCCGCGACGATCTTCTGCGGAAGGCGCTCGACAACGACACCGCCGAGGTGGTCGTGCTCGGCCACACCCGCTGGGCGAGCGTCGGCATCATCTCCGAACCGAACGCACACCCGGTCAACTCCGAACAGGTTGGCGTGGCATCCGGTCCGTATTGCACCGCCGTGCTCAACGGTGACGTCGACAACTACGGCGACCTCATTCGTGCCAACGGACTGTCCATCGCCGATGACATCACGACCGACACGAAGGTCATCCCAACCCTCACGGCCAAGCACCTCGCCGATGGCCACGACCTCACCGAGGCATTCCGCCGGACCGTCTCCGTGTTCGAAGGCTCGGTCGCCATCGGCCTGTCCAGCGCCGAGGCACCAGACGATCTCCTCCTCGCCCTTCGCGGCAGCGGCCAGGCCATCTATGTCGGCCTCGCGGAAGACGCCTACATCGTTGCGTCCGAGCCGTACGGCGTGGTCGAAGACGCCGTGGACTATCTGCGCATGGACGGCGAAACGCCCGCCAATCTCGACAACCCGAACGCCAGCCGCGGCCAGATCCTCCGTCTGAGCGGCGACAAGGCCGGAACCGTCGAGGGCTTCGAACGCGTCGCCTACGACGGCACCGTGCTGCCGGTGACCGACGCCGACATCGCCCAGGCCGGGGTCACCACCCGAGACATCGACCGCGGCGACAACCCGCACTACCTCCTCAAGGAGATCACCGAGTCGCCCCGCTCCTTCCGCAAGACGCTCCGCGGCAAGCTGACCGACCGCGACGGTCACCTCAGCGTCGTCGTCGACGAGTCGACCATGCCGACCCACGTTGCCGAGAAGATCTCGTCCGGCCAAATCAAGACGATCTACGTGATCGGCCAGGGAACCGCCGCGGTTGCGGGCCAGGCCGTCGCCGATGCCATCAACGGCGAGCTCGGTGGAGCCATGTCCGTCCTGGCCATCCCGGCCACGGAACTCTCCGGGTTCGGGCTTCGCAAGGACATGAGCGACTCCCTCGTCATCGCGATCTCGCAGTCCGGCACCACGACCGACACCAACCGCACGGTCGACATCGTCAAGCAGCGTGGTGCATCCGTGCTCGCCATCGTCAACCGTCGCGGCTCTGACCTCACCGATCGCGCCGAAGGCGTGCTGTACACCTC
>CALBVR010000043.1 GCA_937969565.1 uncultured Acidimicrobiales bacterium
CCCGGTTCCAGCTCCCCACCGCTGTTTTCGCTCGCAACACACACGTCAACGAGGACGCAGTAGTGACCACGACAGAGACTTCTTCCTCATCTCTCATCGCGACCCAGCAAGAGCGGGTTCCCCTGTACCGCAACACCACGGTGATCAAGTGGGTGTTGCAGGTCATCGTTCTTGCGTTGGTGATCTTCGCCGGCTGGTTCTTCGGCCAGCAGGCTGCGGACAACCTCGCCCAGAAGGGCGTCCAGTTCGACTTCGACTTCATCAACATCAACCAGGGCTTCGACATCGCCTTCGGCATCGACGCCAATCCGGACACCGGCGGCCGTGCCCTCTGGGTCGGCATGGTCAACACCATCCGACTTGCGCTCGCCGCCATCATCGTGGCCAGCATCCTCGGCGTCGTGCTCGGCGTTTCCCGGCTGTCCAACAACTGGATCGCCAATCGGGTGTCCAGCATCATCATCGAGACGCTGCGGAACATTCCGCTCCTCGTGCAGATCTTCATCTGGGTCGTCGTGTTCCAGCAGTTCGGTCGCCTCGAGGCCGATACGCCCGCCCGTCTCGGCGGCCTCCTGTTCACCTCGGCCCGCGGCGTGTCCATTCCCCGCATCTTCGCCGCCGACGGCTTCTACCAGTGGCTCATCTGGGTGCTGATCGGCGCCGTCATCGCCCGCTTCGTCTACAAGAACCGGGTGGCTGTCCGCGACGCCACCGGCAACGACACCTTCGCCGGTCCGGTCGCCGCCGGCGTCGTGCTCCTCTTCGCCCTCATCGGGTGGTTCGCCCACCGCATCTGGGGCTTCCTCGAAGTTCCGCTGCAGGCCATCAGCGATGCCTGGGGTTCCGTGCCGCAGGCCGTCGTGCAGATCCTTCTTTCGGTGCTCGCCATCGGCGGCTCGGCGATGTGGATCAAGCGATTCCTCGATGCACGCCGCACGCCGGCCGGCCTGGCGAAGCTGACCGACGACGACTACTTCCGCATCGTCTTCAGCGTGCTCTCCGCCGTCGTGGCGCTGGTCTTCTTCTGGGTGATCTGGCCGGGCCTCTCGTCCTGGATCGTCAACTCGGGAAGCGACTTCTGGCAGGTTGCCGCCGACAAGTTCGGGACCGACAACCAGGGCAACGAGCGCACGGGCGGGCCGTTCGGGTTCGCCATGCCTGACGTCGTGCCCAACGAGCGCAACCCGAACATCGTCCAGTACAACCTCGAGGCGCTGACGTTGCCCATCGAGTTCATGGCGATCTTCTCGGCCCTCACGCTCTACACCGCCGTGTTCATCGCCGAAATCGTTCGTGGTGGCATCCTCGCCGTTCCGAAGGGACAGACCGAAGCCGCCGACGCCATCGGCCTCAACCGTCTGCAGGCCCTGCGCTTCATCATTCTTCCGCAGGCCTTCCGGGTGTCGCTGCCGCCGCTCGGCAACCAGTACCTGAACCTCACGAAGAACACCTCGCTGGCCATCGCCGCCCTGTACACCGACGTTTACGTCGTGGGGAACACGGTGATCAACCAGTCGGGCCGTGTGCTCTCGGTCTTCCTGATCTGGATGGCCTTCTATCTCACGTTGAGTCTGATCATCTCCGTGGTGGTCAACTTCTTCAACGTCCGACTCGCAATCGTGGAGCGCTGACATGGTGAACCTCGAGCCGACCATCGACCCTGAAGCACTCTTCGCTGACGACGACGGCCCCAAGCTGCCGCCTCCGGATCCGGTGGTGCCCCCGGGGAAGTGGATCAAGGACAACCTGTTCTCGTCCGTGGGCAGCGGCATCCTCACCGTGGTGTTCGGGATCATCGCCTACTTCGCATTCCGTGGCCTGTTGGACTTTGCGTTCCACAACCCGGCTCGGAACTGGCGGGCGGTGCCCACCAACATCCGGCTGATGATGACCCAGGCGTATCCGGCCGACTCCTACGAGCGGGTCTGGATCTCGGTTGCGATCATCGCAGTTCTTGCTGGTCTGACGCTGGGCATGAGCAAGCACACGCCGTACATCGGTTTGCGCAAGCTTCTCAACGGCGCCATGGGTGTCGGCGCGGCGGTCATCGCCGGCGCGCTGTTCATCAAGAACAACATCCAGACCGACCCGGAGACCGGCGAGTTCCTGCGGGACGAAGCTGCCGAGGTACTTCGGGTGGGCCGTGGTGAAGCGCTGTCGGGGCGCTGGTGGGTGTTCCTCATCGGAGCGCTGCTGATCCTCGTGCCGATCGCGATTTCGGCCGTGCTGGGCGACCGTCGCCGCTTCATCAACTTCAACTTCCATCACGTCGTCTACGCGTTCCTCGGTCTGGCTGCGCTGTCCCTCTGGGTCGTTCCGTACGGCCAGTACGGCCTGCTCGAAGACGGAAGCTTCATCGCCGAGAAGGGCGTCACCGTCGCCCGGTCGACGAAGTTCCCGTGGACCATCGAGTGGCTCGTCCTCGGTATCTCGTACGTCGTCGGTCTGTCGCTGCCGGACAGCAGCCGGATCAAGACGGCCCTGTACCTCAGCTGGTTCCTGTCGCCCTACGTTATCATCTTCGCCATCCTGCGAGCCCCGATCATGGACTGGGGCACCGTCTTCACGACCGACCTCTTCTGGTTCCTCGGCTTTGCAATCGTCGGTGGCGCGATCATGTGGTTCCTCACCACGCCGGGTCTCGGCGAGCGGGGCCGGGTCGTCGCCTTCGTCTTGCTCTTGGTGGCGATCTTCCATTGGATTGCGGCCTTCAACGGCTGGTACGACGTGCTCGGCGGCTGGTTCGACATGCAGCAGAAGAACCGTCTCAGCGTGAGCGTCCTGGCGTTGTTCGCGCTCGGCGCCCACAACTTCGCCGGCGTTGCCGGCGTGCGGCGCGGCTACGTGCTCACGTGGGTTGGTGCCATGTTCGCCATGCACTCCCTGATCACCGTGATCAACACGCCGTCGGCCCTCGATGGAATCCCCGCCGACTCGTTCATCGGTGGATTCCTGATGAGCCTCGTGCTCTCGGTGTTCAGCCTCACGCTGGCCTTCCCCGTCGGTGTGATCTTCGCGCTGGCTCGTACGTCGAAGCTTCCGATCTTCCGGCTGCTTTCCACGATGTTCATCGAGGTCAGCCGCGGCGTTCCGCTCATCACCGTGCTGTTCTTCTTCGCCACGGTGATTCCGCTGTTCCTGCCGGAAGGCATGGAGATCACGAAGCTGGCTGCTGCGGTCGTCGCCCTCGTGCTGTTCTCGTCGGCCTACGTGGCGGAGAACATCCGTGGCGGTCTGCAGTCGGTGCGTCGAGGCCAGTTCGAAGCAGCCGATGCCATGGGCCTCAGCACTGCGCAGCGCACGAGCCTGATCGTGCTTCCGCAGGCGCTGCGTGTGTCGATCCCGCCGCTCGTCGGTCAGGCGATCGCCACCTACAAGGAAACCTCGCTGATCGCGATCATCGGTCTGTTCGACCTTCTGCTGATCGCCAACCGCACCATTCCGGCCCAGAGCGTGTTCCGTGGGAACCGCTTCGAGCCGCTGCTGTTCGCTTGCGTCGTCTACTGGGTCGGCGCCTACTCAATGTCTCGCTATTCACGAAGTATTGAACAACGACTGGGGGTCGGTTCCCGATGAGCATCTCCGACGCAACACAGGCCGTCAGCGAAGAACTCGCTGCTCGGGACGACATGATCGTCTGCGAGGGTGTCGACAAGTGGTACGGCGACTTCCAGGCGCTGAAGGGCGTCACCGCCACGGTGAAGGAGCGCGAAGTTGTCGTGGTCTTGGGTCCGTCCGGTTCGGGCAAGTCGACGTGGATTCGCACCATCAACCGGCTCGAGGTCCATCAGGGCGGTCGAATCCTGGTCGATGGGGTGGAGCTCACGAACGACACGCGGAACATCGAGCAGATCCGTTCCGAGGTCGGCATGGTGTTCCAGGGGTTCAACCTGTTCCCACACCTCACAGTGAAGGACAACATCACGCTCGCTCCGCGGTGGGTGCGCAAGCAGAGCCGTCCCGAT
>CALBVR010000044.1 GCA_937969565.1 uncultured Acidimicrobiales bacterium
GTGTTCGTCGAGCAGGTCCAATGGACTGCGCCGTCACTTGGTGCCGTGCTCGATCGTTTCACCTACGACGAACTCAAGTACATCTTGAACTACGGCCGGTCGAACTCGCCGATGCCGGCATGGGGCGCCCCCGGTGGTGGCCCGCTCACCGCTCAGCAGCTCGAAGTCATCGTGGTCTACCTCCGGTCCGTCCAGAAGGACGCCGACGCCGTGCAGGTCGCCGTGACCGACGGTCTCATCGCCGAGGCCCGCGAAGAATGGGTCCTGCGAGATCCCGACCTTGCCGCACGCTTCCTCGACGCCAAGCAGAACCTGGCCCGAGCACAGCAGACCGGCGTGAACAGCCTCATCGAAGAAGCCCAGGGCGAACTCTCCAACTTCCAGCGTGAAGTCGGCGAGACCTTCCCGAACGAACAGATGGCGGCCTGGCTCGACGAGATCTCCGATCCGAACCACGAGGAATACCTCACCTACGGCAAGCTCCTCTTCATCAACCGGGCCGACTCGGGTGCCTACAGCTGCGCCCGCTGCCACACGGCCGGGTGGTCCTACGACGGAGCCTTCGACCTCGACATCGCCGGCAACCCGGTCACCACCGTGACCGACGCCGATGGTGCAACCGTGCCCGGCTACCTCCAGGGCGGCGGCTGGTTCGGCCCCAACCTCACCAACGGTGCCGAAGTCACCCAGTTCCCGAACGTGGACAGTCACATCGACTTCATCCGGAAGGGTTCTGAAGACGGCATTCGCTACGGCGTCGCCGGTCAGGGCTCCGGCCAGATGCCCGGCTTCAGCAACCGACTCGACGATGACCTCGTCGAAATCGACGAATTCGGAGTCGAAGTGTCCAAGAACTGGCCAGCGTCGCTGACCGAAGAGCAGATCGCCGCTGTCGTGGCCTACGCGAGGAGCCTGTAAGCATGTTGTCGACACTCGCAGCGATCGGGTTCGATCCCGAAATCCGCGGCATCCTCGTTGTCGCGACCGGAGCCATCGTCCTCTTCGGATCGATCTGGCTGATCCTGGCCACCAACTCGGGCGTCCGCCTCGCCTCCCTCATCGCCCTCGCCGGCTTCTTCGGCTGGATGGTGATCATGGGCGGCTTCTGGTGGATCCGAGGCATCGGCTACGTCGGTGAATCCGTCAGTTGGCACATCCTCGACTTCAACCGAGGGGCCATTGCCGAATCCTCGGTCGACGTGGCGCAGGACCTTCCCGACCCCGAACTTCTGCAAGGGCAGGGCTTCCTCATCGCCGCCGAAGGCGTCGCGGCCGGTGAAGAGTCCATGTCCGAGTTCACCGCCGAGATCGACAAGGAAAGCGAAGAATTCGAAGGCGTCGATCCCGCCGCCGTCGAAGCGGCATGGCTCCGCCAGCAGCAGCGCAACGAGGCAACCACCCTCTCGCAGGTCTTCTCCGTCGCTCCCGACTTCGTCGAGGGTGCGTTCGAAGACGGACGGCTTCCCGACCTCAACGGTTGGGAGATCATGAACACCGCCGACGCCGGCGAAGCCCAGTCCGCGGCGAGCGCCGCCATCCTCGAACAGGACGGGTTCGATTTCGAGGCATCGACCGAGTTCAAATTCCTCGACGCATTCCGGATCGGTGGCAAGCCGCGCCTGGATCGCGACATCGACCTCGCCTGTACCTTCTGCACCGACAACCTGCGGCGCGGTTGGCACTGGATCGCAAACTCGGCCCGCATCAAGAACCCGCCGGAGTACGCCGTCGTGCAGCTCCGGGCACTTGATGAAGCCGCACTCATCGTCGAAGAGGGACAGGCACCGCCGTTCCCGGCCGTCGACGAAGAGGCCCCCATCATCTCCGTCGTCATGATCCGTGACCTCGGCAACCTCCGGTTCCCGCCGGCCATGGTGACCCTCGGCTCGCTGCTCATCTTCCTTGCGCTGTGCTACATGCTGCACCTGCGTGACATCGAGACGATGAAGCGAGTTCGGGAGTTCGAGGAAGCGAACTGACGTGCAGTACCTCCCCGTTGTCGGCCTCCTGATCCTCGGCATCCTCTTCGCAGCGATCAGCTTCGTGGCCTCACGGATGCTTGCGCCGAACCGCCCCAACGACAAGAAGAACTCGGCCTACGAGTGCGGCATTGAGCCGGCGAAAGAAACCCCGGAACGCTTTCCCGTCCGCTTCTTCCTCATCGCGATGATCTTCATCGTCTTCGACATCGAGCTCATCTTCTTCTACCCGTGGGCCGTGGCACACCGCGATCTCGGCGCTTTCGGTCTCGTGGCGATCATCATCTTCACGGCCGCTGTCTTCGAGTCGTTCGTGTATCTCATCGGCAACGGCGCCCTCGAGTGGGGCCCCGTACACCAGGCTCGCAAGCTGAAGGCCGCCGTCTCGGCGGAACGCACGACCTCCTCGACGGTTCGTCGGGTGGGCAGCGATGGCCGCATGGACGGAGAGGCAGCCTGACATGGGTCTGTTCAAGGACGAAGACACCGGCCGTACCGTGCTCGACGACGGCATCGCCGGCATCGAACACAACTTCCTGACAGCCCGGGTCGAAGACCTCGTCAACTGGTCCCGGGCTCGCAGCCTCTGGCCGGCCACGTTCGGTCTCGCCTGCTGCGCCATCGAGATGATGGCCACCGGTGCCGGTCACTACGACATGGCCCGGTACGGCATGGAGGTCTTCCGTGCCTCGCCCCGTCAGGCCGATCTCATGATCGTCGCCGGCCGCGTCTCCCAGAAGATGGCGCCCGTGCTGCGCACCATCTACGACCAGATGATGGAACCCAAGTGGGTGATCTCCATGGGCGTGTGCGCCTCCAGCGGCGGCATGTTCAACAACTACGCGATCGTGCAGGGCGTCGACCAGGTGGTTCCCGTCGACGTCTACGCACCGGGTTGTCCCCCCGGACC
>CALBVR010000045.1 GCA_937969565.1 uncultured Acidimicrobiales bacterium
TGAGTACCGCCAACCACGCAGCGCGTTCATTTTTGGACGTTTGTCATCCCCTGAGTTGATTTACCCAACACGAACGTGCAACAGTCGTCGGGTCGAACAAAACCGACTGACCTCCGGCGGGGTCGCAGTCACGATGAAGGACCCCGCCTGTGCTACTCGAGCGAGACTCGAACCGGACCAGATCCTCCGGAACCTACGAACTCTCTTTGGCCGATGTTCGAGAGCTCACGAACGACCTCGAACGGCGATACGCAAACCCGATCGCCATCGCACAGGCTCAGCGAGAGCAGCGCGTGTGCATTGCCGTCGACGGGCACGATCCGCTTTCCGACATCGGACGCCAGTTGGAACAGCGGATCTTCAATGCAGAAGCGGGTGACCACCGACCTGAAGTCATGCGATCTGAGTACGGGGTCTACGAGGACCGCAGCCTCTTCTTTCTCGTGTACGACACAGAGGCAGCCGAGGTAACCGGTGTGCTTCGAGCAGTGACGGGAACCGCAGGATTCGGCCCACCTGTGAAGTCAATCCGGGACTCGCTCCACACAGAGGGCTATCAGGCGGAGTTCATCGATCTGACGACGGACTCGACAAGCTACGCGAATCCCGAAGTCGGCATCATCGGCGAGCACTCCAACACATCGCTCCTGCTCGATCGAAAGTTCGTCGAGAGCTACCACGGCATGCGCTCTGGTGAGGGCATCTTCGACATCGCGACGATCGCGGTCGAAAAGTCGGCGCGACGACAGTCGATGGCCACTGCTCATTTCCTGATCGCGGCCGCGTACCGGGCAACCCACATCCTCGGGATCCACCATGCGGTGACGTTCGTAAGAAGCGACCTCCTCGAGTATCTCCGGGAGGGTTTGGACATGCGGTGGCGGGACCTCGCTGGACTTGGGGCAACCCAGTACGTTGACGGCGACCCGTTCTTGAGCCAGCCGGCTTATGTGAGCTTCCACGATTTCCGCCGAGTCGTCGAAGCGAATCGGCACGATGTTCTTCTCGGGCGGCCCCTGAAAATGGGCCCGTCCTATAGTTCGTTTCTCGAATTCGCCACAAGCGCAGACGTCGACCACCTGTTCGTTCTGTAGCTACACGAAACCGTAACAATTGGGGCGTGCGCGCCGATGATTCCGTATGCATTGGAATCGCCGCGCCGGCACAATCTTCGGATTGTGTGCAGTTCTGGCGACGCTCGGCGCGCTTCTTCCTCAGACCGTTTCAGGCCCACTGCTCATCTGCTGGGCCCTCGGTTGCTCGCTTGCAGTGCTGAGAGCTTCGCGCAGACTCAGCGGAGCGCCGCAGCGGTTGTACCGAAACCTTGCGCTCGTGGCAGGTGCCATCTCGCTGGGGATTCTCGTTCGAGGCATCGATGGCCTTCGCACGGGTCGTGACCAACCGATCCCGTCGCTTGCTGACCTGATTCATCTACCGACGTATCTTCTGTGCGCTTGGACCATCCTGTCGGTGCATCGAGCACGCGCTGGGCGCTCCTCGCGCGCCGCCTGGCTCGATTCGATCGGTATCACCCTCGCTCTCGTGACCGTGCTCTGGGTCTGGTTCGTCGGCGCGTTCGTCCTTGACGAAACGCTGCCTCTGGTGGAGCGTCTCCTGAACGTCACCTACAACGGGATCATTCTGGTCTCCCTTGCGGTCGTGCTTCGGATCACGGCGACCCCAGGCGAGCGACCCGTCTCGTACTACGTACTCGGAACTGCCTACGGAGCATTCTTTTTCGTCGACATCGCCGGCACGTTCACGTACGCGACGAGCGAAGGCGTGAGTGCCTCGGTCGTTCTGTCGCCATTCGTGTTCGGCCTGATGGTCCTCGCGGCTTGGCATCCCTCCGCTGGCCGACTCCTCGACACGCATACCGAAGCAGAGCTGACCATCGGCCGGTTGCGACTCACGGTGATCGCGGTGGCGATGTGCACACCACTGATCGCGCTGACACACCGTCCGTCGATAAATGCGCCGATTTCGAACGGTGTCCTTGCATTGCTCTGCGGCGGGGTAATCGTCTCCGTCATGATGCGGGTGTTGCTCCTCCTTCAGTCCGAAGCAGGAAGAGCGACGATGGAGCAGCGCTCAAGCTCAGAGATCGCGCAGTTGGGCACGCTGAACTCGGTCGAGGAGATTCGCCGGGCGATGCCCTCAGCAATCGCTCGCGCTGTTGAGGTTCCGTGCAGACTCGTCGCCGACGCAAGTGATTCCCCGAGTTCGATCGACCTGATCGCGCCGATCCGAACTGAGCCGGTTAACTCGCTCATGTTCGAACGCCCCCTGAACCCGGGGCAGCAGAGGGTCGCAACAAGCATGGTGACCAACGCCGCCTTTTTTGCGCTGTCTGTCGCAGACAACGCTGCGGCGGCTCAACGACGGCTCGAAGAGGCAGCGCAGCAACAGGTTGCGGCGAGCGAGAAGCGGTTCCGCTCGCTGGTGCAGAACGCGTCCGACATCTTCATCGTGTTGGACTCTGACGGCAAGACGACGTACGCAAGCGATGCGATCGCTCGAGTGCTCGGATACGAGCCAGAGATGTTGCTCGGCAAGCAGCTCAATACGATCGTCCACGAGAACGATCAGGAGCCGGCGGCCCGCCACTTCCTGGCTGTCCTCAACGGCACGAAGGCACAGGAGAAACACGAGTTCCGCGCGTACACCGCCGACGGCGAGGTCCGGCTCTTCGAAGCGATCATGACCGACATGACCGACGTTCCCGAAGTGAACGGCATCGTCGTCAACGGCACCGATGTCACCGCCGAACGCTCCCTCGAACGTGATCTCAAGGATGCCGAGACCATCGATCCCCTCACGTTGCAGCTCAATCGCAAGGCGTTCATTCAGGAGATCGACACTGCGCTTCGCCGGGCCTCGATCAGTGGAGCCGCCGTCTCGATCGCAATCATCGACCTCGACGACTTCAAGACGATCAACGATGCGCTCGGTCCCGTGCTCGCAGACCAGGCACTCGTCGAGACCGCCAACCGCATTCGCCGCTCCGTTCGCCTTGGCGACGTCGTCGCCCGACTCAGCGGCGACGAATTCGGCGTGCTCATGCCCGACGGCTACTCGTCGCTCGAATCGGTCGCCGCGATCGAACGCGTCCTTACCGAGTTGCAGATTCCGTTCGAGCTCGATCGCCACCCCATGTCGCTGAAGGCCACCGCCGGCCTGTCGATCGACGTCGGCGGGTCGGACACGGCATCGGTGCTCCTCCGCGAGGCCGACACCGCACTTGGCATGGCGAAGAAGAGCGCTCCGGGCAAGTCCGTGATGTTCGAAGAGGAAATGGGAAGCGCCGTGAGCGAGCGCCTCGACCTCCGCACCGGGTTCGAACGGGCCCTGCAGAACGATGAGATGCGCCTCGTCTACCAGCCGATCCTCGACATCGCGACCGGACGGATCGTGTCGCTCGAAGCACTCGCCCGCTGGAAGCATCCGGAGCGGGGTGAAGTCTCCCCAAGCATCTTCATTCCCATCGCCGAAGACTCCAACACGATCACTCCGCTCGGCGAATGGGCGTTGCGCTCTGCCTGTCGTCAGGTAAACGAATGGACGCTGCGAGGTCTCTCCGACTTCACCGTCAGCGTCAATATGTCGGGCCAGACGCTGATCGAAGACGACGTGATCACACGCGTCCGGTCCATCCTGCGAGAAACCAAGGTCGACCCCGCCCGAATCATCATCGAGATCACAGAAACCGTGCTGATCGACGACACGGAATTCATCGCCGACCGGATCTCCGCGCTCCGGGCTCTCGGCGTCGCACTTGCCATCGACGACTTCGGCACGGGCTACTCCTCGCTCAGCTACCTCCAGCGTTACGAGTTCGACTACCTGAAGATCGACCGCGCCTTTGTCCGACCACTCGCCGCACCGGAGAACGTGAAGGATCGAGAAATCGTCGCCGCGATCATTCGGCTCGCGAAGGGCCTCGGCGCCACGACGATCGCCGAGGGCATCGAAGGCGAGAGCGAGCACCTCGTGTTGCAGACGCTGAACTGTGATCGGGCCCAGGGCTTCCTGTTCCACCGCCCCAAAGAGGTGAACGAGATCTTCGAGATTCTCTGCGAGGACCTCGCGTTGGACATTGCTGCCTGACCTCCCTTCTCCAGGGTCACCATGCTGCATGCCCACCCGTGAAAGCATTGGGCGCAATGGCGGGCCGGCGCTTCAGCCCGGCGGTCAGCTGCCGATAGAACACTGTTGATTGACCCGGTCGCGCACCGGAGAACCGTAAGGAAGGCCCCTCATGAGCCAGGTGGACCCAGCAGACATCCCCGTAGTGATCCTCGCTGGAGGCAAGGGAACCCGCATTCGAGAAGCGTCCGAATCGCTTCCGAAGCCGATGATCGACGTGGGCGGCAAGCCAATCATGTGGCACATCATGAAGACCTACGGCGCCTACGGGCACCGCAAGTTCGTTCTGCTGCTCGGCTACAAGGCCTGGACCGTGAAGGAGTACTTCCTCCGTTACCGGGAGAACACCTCCGACTTCACCGTCAACCTCAACAACAACGAGACCGAATTCCACGGCGAATACGGCAGCGAAGACTTCGAGATCACGATGGCCTACACCGGCCTCAACACGCTCACCGGCGGCCGACTGTCCCGAGCGAGCAAGTACCTTGCCGACGCTCCGGCGTTCATGCTCACCTATGGCGACGGCCTTGCCGACATCGACATCCCGGCGCTGCGTGACTTCCATTTCGAGCACGGCAAGATCGGTACGGTCACGGCCGTGCACCCGACCTCCCGGTTCGGTGAACTCGAGACCGACGGCACCTCGGTGACCGACTTCTCGGAGAAGCCGGATCTGAACACGGGCGTCGTCAACGGCGGCTACTTCATGTTCAACCGTGAGTTCCTCGAGTACACCACGGACGACGACGGCGAGATGCTCGAGTCCGACGCGCTCCAGCGTCTGACCAAGGACGGACAGCTCAACTACTACCTGCACAAGGGCTTCTGGCGCGGCATGGACACCTACCGCGAATACGTCGAACTCAACGGCCTGTGGGACGAGGGCACCGCGCCTTGGCGGGTCTGGTAGCCGCTGCCATCTCGGTCTGAGCCTGCTCAGACCGCCACAGCTCAACGCTCAATCAGCCCCTCGACGCAGCACCACGGCACGGTCGCGCCCTGCGAGATCGGCACGGACTTCACCGCTCCACCCCGTCGCTTCTCCAAGTTCGACCACGGCAGCCGTCTGCTCGGGATCCATCTCGAGCACGATCACAGCTGACGGCGCGAGCCACTCGGCTGCGCCCGAAACAAGCTCGCGGAGATCATTCAGGCCGTCGGGGCCCGCCCGCAGCGCCGACTCGGGTTCCCACTCGGCGACGGATGGCGGAAGCTCGGCGTCGTCGGTCACGTACGGCGGGTTGGAGACAACGACATCGATCGCCCCCTTGAGCCGTTCGGGAAGGGCAGCGAACCACGATCCTGCGTGGATTTCGACCGACGCCCCGGCCATGCCAATGCCGGCAAGGTTGGCGCGGGCGACGGCGAGCGCAGCTTCGCTGGCATCGGTGAGCACCACCGTGGCGCCCGGACACTCCGTGGCGATGGACAAGCCGATCGCCCCCGACCCGGTTCCGAGGTCGACGGCCACTCCCCCATCCGGGTTGAGGCGGCGCAGTTCCTCCATGGCGATGCCGGCCACAACCTCGGTTTCCGGACGCGGAATCAGGACGCGTGAGTCGACGAGGAGATCGAGGGATCGGAACGCCCAGTGCCCGAGCACGTATTGGATTGGCTCGCCGACCACTCGGCGGTCGACCATCCGGTCGAGCTTCGCCACCCCGCGAACCGTGGCGAGGGCGTCGAGCAGGTCGTGGTACTCGGCGCCGGACACGCCGAGCACGTCTTCGACGATCCATCGGGCCTCGGTGCGCGGGTCATCGACCACGCCGCTCCGCTCGAGGCGACCACGCGTTTCCTCGAGAAGGTCTCGCCACGCGATGGTGCCGTCGAGGTCGTCCTCGCTCATACCGGATCAGCCTTCAGCGCCGGACAGTCGCTTCTGCTGGTCATCGTGGAGGAGCGCATCCGAAACGTCGCCGAGGTCTCCAGCCAGGACCTTGTCCAGCTTGTGAATCGTCAGGTTGATCCGGTGATCGGACACCCGGTTCTCTTTGAAGTTGTAGGTGCGGATCTTCTCGGAACGGCCGCCGCCACCCGTCTGCGACTTGCGGGCTTCGGAGGCTTCGGCCCGCTGGCGGTCCTGCTCGGCTTGGAGCAGACGGCTTCGAAGCACTCGCAGCGCCTTCGCCTTGTTCTGCAACTGCGATTTCTCGTCCTGCATCGCCACGACGACGCCGGTTGGTTTGTGGGTGATTCGCACAGCCGAATCGGTGGTGTTCACGGACTGACCGCCGGGCCCGGATGCTCGATACACGTCGATCTGGAGATCGTTCTCGTCGATGTCGACCTCCACCTCTTCCGCCTCCGGGAGAATGGCAACGGTCGCCGAGGACGTGTGGACACGTCCCTGGGACTCGGTGACCGGAACCCGCTGGACTCGGTGCACGCCGCCCTCGAACTGCATCCGGCTCCACACGCCATCGCCGCTCAGACTGAAGGTGACGAGGCTGTAGCCGCCCATGTCCGATTCGGTGCCGTCCATCAGCTCGAACTTCCAGCCGATGCGTGAGCTGTAGCCCCGGTACATCTCGTACAGGTCCCGGGCGAACAGGTTGGCTTCCTCGCCGCCTTCGGCCCCACGGATCTCGACGATCACGTTCCGGTCGTCGTTCGGGTCCTTCGGCAGCAGCGCCAAGCGGAAGGCCGCCGTGAGTTCCTCGACCTGTTCCTCGAGCGAGGTGATCTCCTCGCGCAGCATTTCGCGGTCGTCGCCCTCGCTCTCCCCGAACATCTCGCGGGCCGCCTCGAGGTCTTCGGTCGCGCTGCGAAGCGAGCGTCCGACACCCACTACCCCGTCGAGTTCCTTGTGTCGGCGAGCCTCCACTTGGAACCGCTTCTGATCGGCGATCAGCTCCGGGTCACCGAGGCGCGCCTCCACATCGGCAAACTCTCGTTCCAGGGCTTCGAGTCGACTCAGCACTCCGTCAACCTAACGCTTGAGGTCAGTCGGACCATTCACCCGACACGGCGATGACCTCGGTCGGGCACGCGAGCGACGTTGCCGCCTCGACGATGCGGGGGTGACGGTCGCGTTCGGGGAGGACGATGAGCGCGGCGTCGGGACGATGCAACGCGATCAGCCCGGCGGCGGTTTCGGTGACGCCAAGATCGAGGCCGACAGTGAAGACGACGAGCACGGTTTCGTCATCGCGGCGGCCGAGGCCGGCCGCCGGTTGCGCTTCCATGAGGCCGGGGCGCGGATCGAGCAGCGGGGTTGGGTCAAGCGCCGTCAGTCCGATGCTTTGCGGGTTGCGAACGGCGTGCGCACGCAGCCATCGGGAACGCACCAGGCGGCCCATCGGGTGTGGGGCTGCGCCCGGCACCCGATGCGGCTGCACCATCTCGACCACGCCCGCCAACGCCTCGCCCGGGTCGCGGTCGCCGTCGCCGGCGAGTGCAGACGACGCGAACTGGTCGTAGGCCCCCACACCGATGTCGATGCTGCATTCACCATCCCGGTGTCCGACACGGGCAAGTTCGAGTCCGTTGAGTTCACCGATCCACACGCCGTGGTCTGCGACGACGTCGAGGCCGGCTTCGGCGAGGACAGCCATCTGCTCCGGACACGCCGGCGCTGGATCGATCACCGGCTCCTCGGCGACCGCAACGGCAATGCTCCGGCCGTCGATCGACCACACGACCGGACGCGGCTCGGCGAACCCCTGGACCACGAACGCTTCGCGATTCGCAGATCCATCGACGAGAAGATTGACGCCCGTTGCCTCGCGGCTCATCGCCCACGTGACGACCGCACCGAGGCTGCCAGACGGCGCGTCGGGATGGTACGCCCAGGCCTCGGCACCGTGCAGGACGGCGGCACCGGCACCCATTGATGTGGGCGCGTCAACGTCGACCGGTTCACCGGTCGACGAAGAAAGATGTTCGCTCAGCAAACCCCGGAGTTTGACGCCGGCGAGCTGAGCGGACCGCTCGGGATTCAGCTCTCGTCTGCCTCAGCTGGGGCGTCCTCTGCGGGAGCCGCAGCCGACTTGCGGCGGGCACCGTAGCGACGCTCGAAGCGCTCCACACGACCAGCCGTGTCAACGATCTTCATCTGACCGGTGAAGAACGGATGGCTGCGGTTGGAGAGTTCGACCTTGGCCAGCGGGTACTCGACACCATCGAGTGTGATGGTCTCGCTGGTCTGCATGGTCGAACCGACGATGATGTTGTCGCCCGAGGACTGATCCTGGAAGACGACAGGGCGATATTCGGGATGGATCTCAGGCTTCATAACCCGACCAGTTTCGCCCGCGAATCACGCGCTTCAAACCTCGCTGGCCAAAAACCCGCGATGCGGGAACCGACGTCACGTGGTCTTCTTGAGCACGCCGTCGTTGGTTGCGTCGTCGGAAAGACGCTTCAACAGCGCGCCAAGCGCATCATCGGTGCCTTCGACGACCGCACGACGAAGGCGCCGGCCACCCTCGACCGCCGCTTCATCGACCAGTTGGTCAGCGTGGCGGGTGGACGTTGCGTTCACATCGACGGCGGGGTGCAGGCCGTGATCCTCGGCGCCGCGCTGCAGGCGCAGTTCCATGTTGGCGGCCTCCTGGAACGACTCGAGAACGGCATCGTCCATGACCGACCCGGTTTCTGCGGAAATGGTCGCGAGGATGCTGAGCGATCCACCCTCTTCCACGTTGCGGGCCGCACCGAAGAAGCGCTTCGGTGCGTGGATTGCGGCGACGTCCAGACCGCCGGCCACCGTGCGACCGCTCGAAGGCGACGCCTGGTCGTAGGAGCGGGCGAGACGCGTGAGGCTGTCCAGCACGATGACGACGTCCTGGCCGGACTCGACCAGGCGTTTCGCCCGTTCAATCGTGATCTCGGCAACGGCGACGTGCTCGTCGGCCGGACGGTCGAACGACGACGCGGCGACCTCGCCGTGCTCGAGGCCACGCCGCATGTCGGTGACCTCTTCGGGCCGTTCGTCGATGAGCAGGACGATCAGGTTGACGTCCGGGTTGTTCGTCTCGATCGAGGTGCAGATGTCCTTGATGATCCGGGTCTTCCCGGACTTCGGCGGCGCGATGATCAGACCGCGTGTTCCCTTGCCGATCGGTGCGAGGAGATCGAGGATGCGACCGGTGGTTGCGCTCGGATCGTCCGGCAGGGTCATTGCCAACTGTTCATCCGGGTGGACCGGCGTGAGCTCTTCGAAGTCCGGACGCTCCCGGGCCGCCTCCGGGGCGGCGCCGTTGACACTGTCCAGCGTGAGCAGGGCCGGGTTCTTTTCATTGCGGTTCGCCGGCCGCGAGGTGCCGCTCAGCTGGTCGCCCTTGCGCAATCCGTTCTGGCGGACCTGCTTGACCGAGACGTACGCATCTTCCTTGCTCGAGCGCCAACCGTGGACACGGAGGAACCCGTACCCGTCGTCGCGAAGGTCGAGTACGCCTTCCACGCGAACCGGCTCGCCATCGGTGGCCTCGTCGCGCTGATCGCGACCGCGTCCGCGACGACGTGGACGACGGTTTCCGGGGCCGGCCGGCTCGTCATTGCCACCGTTGTTCTGGCCCTTCTGATCGTTCGACTCGCCGCCCTTGTCCGCCTCGTTCTTGCCATTGTCGCCCTTGGCGTCGTTGCCGCCCTGGCCCTTGGAGCGATTCCGCCCCTTGCCTTCGTTCCGCTCACGCGGTGCCTGGGTCTTGACCTCGCCGAAGTCGAACTCTTCCTCGGTGGCGTCGTCGGCCGGGACCGCCTCGGCTGGAGCCTCGCTCGTTGGCTCCTCGCTGCCCTCGGCCGCGTCACCGCTGCTTTCGCCTGCGTCGTCGGCGGCATCGGTCGTGACCGTGGTCAGGATGAGGTCGACGATCTCGGCCTTGCGTGCTCGGGACGGCGGCTTGGCACCGAGGGTGGTGGCGATCGTGACGAGCTCGTCTCGATCCTTCCGCTCAAGCGCAGATCGACGAAGTTCCGGGGTGTCCACTGGCGGTTCTCCAGAGTGTGTGGTGGGCGGAGATGCTCACGCCCACGGTGTGAATGGCTCTGCCGGTTGGTCCGGTCGTCGAGCCTCATCCGACGCCGATCGGCTCGAATGAATGATGAGTGCAACGTAGCCGCTGCACGGCCGTTCGGCACACACCGCGGCCGTTTGCCCGCGATTTGTTCGTTGGCGTTCAGCGCCGAACAGCGTCCACGAACGCCTGCACCGTGGCCAACTCGTTGGGAAGAACGGTGCAGCGCTCCTCCCGATCGAAGAGGTCGGCCAGGTGATCCGGCAAGTCCGGATGCAGACCCGTCGCCTGTTCGACGGCGGCCGGAAATTTGGCCGGATGTGCGGTGGCCATGACGAGCTCGGGCAGATCACCAACGCGACGGCGGGCGGCGCCGACGCCGACGGCCGTGTGCGGGTCGAGGACCATCCCGTCGGTTTCGTACACCTCGCCCATGACCTGGAGGGTCTCCTCGTCGGTCAGCCGCTCGCCGACCCAGCGTTCGGAGAGCTTGGACACGACGTCCGGGCCGAAGGCGACATGCCCCTCCGACCGGAAGCGGGTGAGTTGTTCGGCGACCGCTGCACCGTCGCCTCCGAGGAGCTCGTGGATGAGGCGTTCGAGGTTGCTGCTCACCTGGATGTCCATGCTCGGCGAAAGCGACGGTTCGACCGGGCCGATCGTCATCTCTGCTCCGGAGAAGAACTGCGTGAGGATGGCGTTGCGGTTGCTTGCGACGACGAATCGGTCGATCGGCGCGCCCATTCGCTGCGCGACGCGTCCGGCGAACACGTTGCCGAAGTTGCCGGTGGGGACGGTGATGGACACCGGTCCGTCTGCCTGGCCTGCGGCCCAGTGGTAGTAGACGACCTGGGCCATGACGCGGGCCCAGTTGATCGAGTTCACGGCGGCGAGCCGGACGCGGTCGCGGAAGGTCGTGTCGGCGAACATGGCCTTCACGAGATCCTGGCAGTCGTCGAAGGTGCCCTCGACTGCCACGTTGTGGACGTTCGACGCGAGCACGGT
>CALBVR010000046.1 GCA_937969565.1 uncultured Acidimicrobiales bacterium
GAGCGGCTCGAGCTGTCGAAGAACCTGATCCGAGGGTTCGAGGCCTACGACCAACTTCTCGCCATGCGTCCGGATCTGCACGGTCGGGTCGTGTTCGCCGCGGCGCTCAACCCGAGCCGCGAATCGGTACCGGACTACATCCGATATCGGATGGACATGGAAGCCACGATCGACGAGATCAACGCGCGTTGGGGAACCGCCGACTGGACCCCCATCCACTATCGGGCGGAGAACAACATCCACTTCTCGATGGCGTGCCTGCGTCGATACGACGCGTTGCTCGTGAATCCGATCCGCGACGGCATGAACCTCGTGGCGAAGGAGGGTCCGCTCGTCAATGAGCGCGACGGCGTCGTGTTGTTGTCACGGGAGGCGGGTGCCTGGGACGAGCTGGCCGGCCTTGTCATCGAGGTCCATCCGTACGACATCACGCAAACAGCTCAGGCCGCAGCGGACGCGCTCGACATGGATCCGGAGCAGCGCTCCGAGATGGCCGCCGACCTCGTCGATGTCGTCGAGAGTCGGACGCCGCGCGAATGGCTGAGCGATCAGCTGGCCGCTGCAGACGAGCTGCGGGCCTGACCGATCATTCGGTTCCGATTGCCTCGAGGACCCGGTCGAGCAGTCCGGGAATGGCCTCGGGCCCGTCAACGGCGTCGGTGGTGACTCGCTCGAGCGACGGATCGGTCTCGTCGGAGCGCACGAGGATGGCAGCCCCGGAAGCGAGCGCCCCTTCGTCAAGCAGTGCCGAGATCAGTTGGAAGGCGGGCCGGTCGCCAACATCGTCCCCGATGTAGATCGCCGACTCGATCCCGTGCAGCATGTCGGCCACGGCGTCCGCCTTGCTGCGATGGATCGGCGGATGCAGTTCGAACGACATCCGGGCCACGCGCGCTTCGAGGCCGATCAGGTCGGCCCGTTCGAGCACCCACTCCTCCATGCGCTTGGGCAGCTCGGGGTCTGTACTTCCGCGATGGTGGAGTGTCAGCGAGTATTTCTTGTTCTCGACCGCCGCTTCGCCGAACTCGTCGACCGCCCGGCTGACCGTCGTTCGGATGGCGGGCAACCAGTCGATCGCCGTGTGATCGACCAGGAGTCGCTTGTGCGCCCAGTGCTCGATGCCGTAGAGGCCGGAGAGTTCGACGCGTTCGGAGAAGAAGCCCTGAAGGAACGAAACGGGACGCCCGGACACCACGGCGACGCGCCCGAGCCGGTCAGCGAGCCGGTCGATCCGCTCGGCGATGCCAGGTATGGGAACCACGGACGCCGGGTCGGGTTGGATCGCCGAGAGTGTGCCGTCGAAGTCGGAGAAGACGGCGACGGTGGACGGGTCCCACCCGATCTCCGTCAGGAAACGCTCGAAGTTGTGCACGCCGCCGGGTTGGGTCAGCCCACCGGGATGCGGCCGTCGTTGCCAATGATGACGACCACATGTGCGGCGGCCAGGCGGCCGTCGTCGATGGCGTTCTGTGCAACCGGAATGTCGGCCGGTGCCGGAAGGACGATCTCGGGGGTGGCGCCAACGATTCCAGCGATGGCGATCGCGTCGGCCGAATAGCCCTCTCGGTAGTAGATGACCGAGTCCTGGGTAACCGTGGCGTTGGAGGCTTCGCCGATGTACCCGCGGGCCTTCACCTTGTCGGAGATCGCGCCGGCCACACCGCTGCCGCCCGTGCCGTTGGCGGAGAGCACGTTGACCTCTGCCGGCACCCGGGTGTCGCCGGGATCCGCGGGAACGACTTCGTCCTCGATATTGGTCACGTCGTCTTCGGGGATGACGGCGTCTTCGGAGCCTTCGGTGCCCTCCGGTTCCTGAACGTTGACGGTTCCTTCTCCGGCGTCCTCGGCCTCCGCTTCGCTGTCGTCGGCGCCGGCTTCCTGTTCGGTTCCGTCCGGAGCGGTGACCACTGTGGCCGGATCGTCAAGCACGAATGCGAGGAGGACGAGGCCGATGACCACGGCAAGCGCGATCAGCATGGCGCCGCGCGCGGCAGCGCCGCCAGTGGAGCGGGCGAGCGAGCCGTCGTCGGCTGCGTGGTGTCGACTGCCGGTCACCGTGCGGGCGGCTGTTCGATCTGGCGCTCGAAACGAGCACGGCGGCGGCGGTCACGGAGACGACGGAGGCGACGGATCACGAGAGGATCGTAGGCGTACGCCTCGTCCGAGTCGATCAGATCGGCAAGAAGTTCGTAATAACGCGTGGTCGAGAGCTCGAACCGCTCGCGGATGATGGATTCCTTCGAAACGCCCTCGGACCACCAGGTGCGCTCGAACTCGATGATTGCTCTGTCTCGATCTGTCAGTGCCACGGCGCCCAGTGTTGTAGCTGCAAAGACCCAGAGCAAGGACCCCCGCGAGCAATCCGCGGTCGTGACCGCAAAGGTCGATGCGGCGCCCGCACTTCCTATACTGAGCGCTGCGCCGCCTTAGCTCAGCTGGTAGAGCAACGCTCTTGTAAAGCGTAGGTCATCGGTTCGACTCCGATAGGCGGCTCTGATCGCGAGGACTTCAGCTTTGCAGGAGTCCATCCACGCTGGCCTCGCCCGTGCGGTAGCGGCGGGTGACCTCGGCCTGCAGCGTGTCGATGGCGCCGTGCATGTCCCGACGAGACTGCGACACCGCATCTTCGAGCTCGTTGAGCGCAACGACTGCGCCGGCGAGATCTTCGTCGGAGAGGTCGGCGACCTGACCGAGCTGATCCGCGCTGATCGCTGCGTCGAGACGAGCTTCGAGCTGGCTGGTGACGGCCTGGTCCGGTTCCATCGCCTGCGGGGGCCGCACGTTTCCGGGGCCGCCGTCGGAACGACTGCCATCACTGAGGATGTCGGGCAGCCGGCCGATGAGATCTGACGTGTCGCCGGACGCGCCACCGTCACGGCGGCGCTGAGCTTCGCCTCCGACGATGTCGAGGCGGCCCTGGATGAGGCGGCGCACGTACGAGAGGCTGTTTTCGATCGACTGGCAGCGCGTCCGCATGGCGCGAAGCTCGTCCATGTCACGTTCGCCGAGGTCGGCGGTGAAGGTCGGGTTGGTGACGAGGTCGATTTCGGGAGTCACTGGCAGTCCTTGAAAGTCGTGGCCCGTCGGGCCGTTCCGCACGGCTGCACCGGCGGCGTGTTCGGCAACCTAGTCGGTGGCCGTTGGTGTCGGACGTTCGCCCGACCGTGCCCCTATCGGCAGCGGCGGCCCGGAACGTAGAACTCGCCGTGAGTGGTTTCAGCCGCCCGAAACCGGGGGCAGCAGCGCAACTTCATCCCGGTCATCCACCGTCATGTCCGGTTCGGCCGCCTCACCGTTCACCCACACCCGACAGATCGGAACGAGCTCGGCGAAGGCGTCGCCGTACCGTTCCGTGGCATTCGCGACGACCTCGGCGACGGTCGACCCTTCGACGGTGTCGCGACCCGTTCCAGCGGCGACGCGGACCGTTGCGAACATACGAAGTGTTGCCATGGGGAGCAGTGTAGTTTGAGGTCATGGTTCGCATACTTCTGGTTCGGCACGGTCAATCGGAGTGGAATGCCGAGGGCCGGTGGCAGGGGCAGGCGGACATTCCGTTGAGCGAACTTGGCCGCAAGCAGGCAGCCGCAGCGGCAACCCGGCTCGGCGCGTTCGATTTCATCGCCGCATCCATGCTGTTGCGGGCGTCGGAAACGGCGGCGATCATCGCCGGCTCGCTTGGCATCGGTCCGGTCATTCCGATCCCGAGCCTCGTCGAACGCAGCGCGGGTGAATGGTCGGGTTTGACCCGAGACGACATCGAACGTGAGTGGCCGGGCTACCTCGAGGCAGACAAGCGGCCCCCGAACTACGAGGGCGACGACGAGCTGGCCGCCCGGATGGATGCCGGATTCGAGGAAGTGGCCGAGCTTCTCTCCGATGGCGAGGGTCTGGTTGTCGCGCACGGTGGACTCATCTACCTGCTTGAAGACCGGGCGGGAAAGCGCCGTGGGCGTATCGGCAACCTTGGGGCGGTCTGGGTCGAGGTGGACAAGGACGGCTCCATCACCGTTGGCGACCGGGTCGAGCTGATCGACGAGGGCGAACTGCAGAGTGCGCAGTCGTCCGACATTCTCTGACCGCGTGTCGCTCCGCCCTCTGCCGGTACGGGTCATCGAAAGCAGCCGCCGCAAGAAGACGGTCGCCGCACGCATCGTCGATGGAACGATCGAAGTTCGGGTACCGGCCAGCATGCGGGCCGCCGAGCGGGAACGCCACGTTGCCGATCTCGTGCGACGCCTCGAGAAGAAGCGAGCGAAGGGTGCGGTCGATCTTGCGGATCGGGCGCGTGCACTTGCCCGTCGCCACGATCTCCCCGCTCCCCGATCGATCGTCTGGTCGGACCGGCAGAACCGGCGATGGGGTTCGTGCACCCCGGCGAATGGTTCGGTGCGGATCTCTCACCGACTTGCCGACGTCCCGCACTGGGTCCTGGACTACGTGATCGTTCACGAGCTGGCCCACCTCGTCGTTCCCGATCACTCCCCCCGCTTCCACGAGCTCGTGGCCCGATACCCGAAGGCGGAACGGGCGGAGGGGTTTCTCATCGCCGTCTCGCTGGGCCACGCGGGCTCGATCGGCACGTTCGACACCGCCGCACCGGACAGCTGCGTGGACGAGCCCTCCAGCTAGCGTCGACACCATGATCGAACCGCTGTCGCTGTCCGTTTCCGACATCGAAGCGGCGGCCGAACGCATCGCACCGCACGCCCGCGTGACCCCCGTGCTCGAGTCGGAGACGCTCAATGCACAGCTTGGTGCACAGGTTTTCTGCAAGGCCGAGATGTTGCAGCGGACCGGCGCCTTCAAGTTCCGCGGAGCATGCAATGCCGTCGCCCAACTGTCCGACGAGGAGCGCCAAGGCGGCGTCCTCACCTACTCGTCCGGCAATCACGGTCAGGCGATCAGCCGGGCGGCGGCCCTCTTCGGGGTCGATGCCACCGTGATCATGCCGACGGACGCTCCGGAGATCAAGATGAACGCGACGCGTCACTGGGGCGCGACCATCGTCGAGTACGACCGGTACAACGAGACCCGTCCCGAGGTCGCCGATCGGGTGATGGCCGCGAGCGAGGGTCAGCCACCGCTCCTCATCCCGCCGTACGACCATCCGGGCGTGATGGCCGGCCAGGGCACCGTTGGCCTCGAACTCGCCGAGCAGGTTCCCGACCTGGACATGGTCTTCGTGTGTCTCGGGGGTGGCGGCCTGTTGTCCGGAGTCGCAACGGCGGTGAAGGCAGCGAATCCGAACGCACGAATCGTCGGGGTCGAGCCGGAGGCCGGCGACGACCACCGTCAGAGCCGAGCTGCGGGGCACCGGGTGTCGCTTGCCACCGTGCCGAGAACGATCGCCGATGGCCAGCAGACGTTGGCCCCGGGCGAACGGACCTGGCCGATCACCGATCGCCTGACCGATACCTTCACCGTGGCCACGGATGACGAACTCATCAGCACGATGCGTCTGCTCTTCGATCAGTTCAAGGTCGTCGCCGAGCCGAGCGGTGCCTGCGCTCTGGCCGGAGCAATCCATCGCGGGCTGATCGAGCCGGGCATGCGTGTCGGCGTCACCCTCTCCGGCGGCAACGTCGATCCGAAGGCGTTCGGCGCCTGGATCAACGGCTGACCTCTGCCATCCCACCGACCCCGACAGCGATTCGGGGCCGAAGAGACAGCGCCGAAGCGTCCACGTCGGTCAAACTGCAGCGCAGGCCCCGATCCGGGAGAATCGCATGAGCATCACCGTCACCGCACCGAATGGGCTCGTCACGTCGGTGCACCATCTCGCTTCGAACGCCGGCGTGTCGATGCTGCAAGCGGGCGGCACCGCGGTCGATGCAGCCATCGCGACGAACGCCGTACTCACGGTCGTGTGCCAAAACATGTGTGGCATGGGCGGCGATCTCTTTGCGCTCGTCCACGAGACCGATGGTCCGCCGGCCGTGCTCGCTTCCTCCGGGCGCGCAGGATCGGGCGCCGATCCCGACGCCCTACGGGCCGCCGGGCACACGCACATCCCGTTCCACGACTCGGTTGCGGCGGTGCCGGTGCCGGGTTGTGTGGATGGCTGGTTGATGCTCCACGAACGGTTCGGTCGGCTGGATCTCAAGGACGTTCTGGGTCCGGCGATTCTCTACGCCGAGACCGGCTTCGCTGCGCCGAAGGAACTCGTCGCGTCCGCGGCCCGCATCGCCCACGTCGAGAATCACGACTTCGCCGGCCTGTCGGTTGGCCAACGCGTCCGTCGACCGGGAATCGGTCGGGCACTCCGGGCGGTCGCCACGCAGGGTCGGGACGGTTTCTATGGCGGGGAGTTCGGTGAGGCGTTGATCGATTTGGGTGCCGACGAGTACATCGAGGACGACCTCGCCGCGAACCAGGCTCGATGGGAAACGCCGCTCGTCCAACGCGTGTGGGACCACGACCTGTGGACCACGGCCCCGAGCACGCAGGGGTACCTGTCGCTCGCCGGCACCGCCATCGCCGAACAACTCGAATTGCCGAACGACCCGCGGGACCCGCTCTGGGCCCACTTCATGATCGAGGCTGCCCGGGCCGCAGCCTTCGACCGGGTCGAGGTCCTCTCCGACCGGGCCGACGGAATGGCACTCCTCGCACCGGACCGGCTCGAAGAACGCTGGTCCCGAATCACCCCCGACGCCGCCGCCGAATGGGGCGGGAGTTTTGGCGACGGCGGAACGATCCACCTCACGGCGATCGACAGCGAAGGTCGGGGCGTGTCCCTGATCCAGTCGAACGCCATGGGCTTCGGCAGCAACCTCGTGGCGGGCAGCACCGGCATCTTCCTCCAGAACCGGGGCATCGGGTTCTCGCTCGAACCCGGCCACCCAGCCGAATACGGCCCCGGCCGCATCCCGCCACACACACTCTCGGCCGCACTGCTCACCCGCTCCGATGGTTCGCTGCGGTCCGTGCTCGGCACGATGGGTGGCGACGCGCAACCGCACATCGTTCAGCAGATGGCGGTTCGACTGTTGAAGCACGGCCAGGACCCCGGCTCCGTCGTGGGCTCCGGCCGGTTCGTGTTGAACTCGGTCGACCCGGCGTCGATGTTCGAGATCTGGGCCGCACGCGGCCCGGTACGTGTGGTGGTGGAGCCATGGATGGAATCGGCGTGGCGTAGCGGGCTCGAGTCGCGCGGACACATCGTGGAGGTCGGGACGAACCCGCACACGTTCGGGCACGCCCACTGCATCGAGGTACTGCCCAACGGCATGTTCGCTGGCGCCGCCGATCCCCGTCCAAGCACGAGCGCCGCCCAGGGCTACTGATCAGAGGTTGCGCAAGGCGGCCCGAATCCGCTTCTCGCTCACCTTCTCCTTGGTACCGATCTGCTGTGCGAACGTCGCGATGCGAAACTCTTCGAGCTGCCAGTTGAGATCCTCGAGCTCCGGCGATGGCGTCAGCTGTTCCGCATACGCATCGAAGTCCGCCTCGAGCGTCCGGCACTTCGTCATCAGTTGGCTGTCCTGCACCACCCGGTCCGGCAGCTTGTCCAGCCGTACCCGAATCCCCTTGAGGTAACGGGCGACGTCTGCCAACCGATGTGCCCCCACCCCGGACAGATGGTTCGGGTAGACGAGCCGAGCCAGTTGCGCCTGCATGTCGAGGTACGCCGGGTGGAGCCGCTCGGGCACCGCGGCGGCAAGGTCACGGATCAGCGCGCTCGAGACGATCAGGATCTCCACCGCGTCTCGGCCGTAGGCGTCGACGGCGTCGGGCAATGCGGTTCGCACGCGTTCGGCGAGTGCGGAGAAGTCGGCCTCGTTCCACACGATGCCTCCGCACTCGGCAAGCAGGTGGGAGAAGATCGCGTCGGCCGCGTCATTCACCCATGCGAGCTTCGAACCCTGCGGACTCGAGGCGAGCGCGAGCGCCGCCCGATTGTCGAGTAGGTCGTTCAGCATGCGGGCCGATCCGCCGACGTTCATGCGCAGCAGCCGGCGGGTGCCCAGCCACATCGATTCGTACTGTTGGTGGGCGTCGGGCAACAGCTGCACGCCGACGGTCGTCCCCTCGTCGACGAGCGACGGGAACGCATCCACCTGTTGGCCCGCGGCCGACGTTCTGACCTTTTGGGGCAGCGTGCCAAAGGTCCACGTTGTCGCCCCGGTCTGGGCCAGTTCGTGATCGCCGCCGGCGAGGACTTCGCTGACCTCGGTGGCGAGCTGGCGGCGAATGAGGTCGAGGTCCCGGCCCTGCGCGAGCAGGTCGCCCCCATCCGTGACCACGCGGTAGATCGGTCGCAGGTGGTTGGGAAGACGACCCATCACCAACGCATCCGCCGGAAGCAGCTCACCGGAGAGAGCGCGCAACTCGCGTCGAACCGCATCGACCAGATCTCCGCCGCCCTCGCTCAGCGCCGGCATGATCTTCGCGACCGTGTCGGGAATCGGAACGAAGGGCTTGCGCACCTGCTTGGGCATCGACCGCAGCAGCGCAGTGACCAGTTCCTCCCGCAGGCCGGGCACGTTCCAATCGAAGACCGAGGCGTCGACCCGGTTGAGGACGGCGACCGGCACGGTCACGGTCACGCCATCGTTCGCCGACGCGCTGTCGAACTCGTAGTCGACCGGGAGCTCGAGCTCGCCCGCCTGCCACACCTCGGGAAAGGCGTCGTCGTCGAATTCGTTCTGGTCCGACTCGAAGATGTCGTCGAGCTTCAGGTCGAGCAACCGCGGCTCCTTCTTGCGACGCTTGTTCCACCAGCGATCGAAGTCGGCGCCGGACGTGACCCGCTCCCCCACCCGCTTGTCGTAGAAGTCGAACAGCACGTCGTACTCGACGAAGAGGTCTCGCCGTTGGCGGGCACCCATCCTTCGCACCTCATCGAGCACGCCTTCGTTCTGGGTGAAGAAGGCGTGGTGGGTGGTCCAGTCGCCTTCGATGAGCGCATGGTGAATGAAGAGGTCGCGGGCCACGTCCGGGTCCACGCGGCGGTAGTGCACCCGCCGACCGGCCACCAACGGCACGCCGTACAACGTGGCCCGTTCGATGGTCATCGCCGAGCCCTTCTCCGCGTCCCACTCCGGATCCTCGTAGGTGCGCTTGATCAGGTGTTCACCCGCTCGCTCCGCCCACTCCGGCTGGATGCGGGCCGCGCTGTGGGCCCACAACCGGTTCGTCTCGACGAGTTCCCCGGCCATCACCCAGTTGGGTGGCTTCTTGCCGAGCACGGAGCTTCGGCTGAGCACGAAACGGGCGTTGCGTCCGCCGGTGAATTCGGTTCCGACCGAGTCCTTCAGTCCGATCTGGCTGAGGAGTCCGGTGAGCAGGCACTGATGGATCTCGTCGCCCTTGGCGGGTTCGGCATTGACCGTCCACCGCAACGACTTCGCCGTTCGTTCGAGCTGGCGGACGATGTCCCACCACTCGCGAATGCGGTTGTGGTTGAGGAACTCCTTCTTGCACATCCGCCGGAACGAACTGCTCGATCGCGCCTTGCGTTCGGTTTCCAGGTGATTCCACAGGTTGAGCCAGGTGAGGAAGTCCGAGCCGGGCTCGTTGAAGCGGGCGTGCCACTGGCCGGCTTCCTCCCGTTTGTCGGTGGGCCGCTCCCTCGGGTCCTGCACGCTCATGGCCGCAGTGATGACCATGACCTCGTGGAGGCAGTTTCGTTCGGCGGCCTCGATCACCATGCGACCGAACCGTGGATCGACCGGCATACGGGCGAGCTGGCGCCCGATCGGGGTGAGCCACTTCTTCGAGCCCTCCCGACCCGGATGCACGGCGTCGAGCTCTTCGAGCAGGGCGATGCCGTCGCGGATGTTGCGCAGCTCGGGAGGTTCGACGAACGGGAAGGACTCGATGCTTCCCAACCCGAGCGAGGCCATTTGCAGGATGACCGACGCAAGGTTCGTGCGGGTGATCTCGGGTTCGGTGAACTCGGCGCGGTTGGCGAAGTTCTCCTCGGAGTACAGCCGGATGGCGATGCCGGGGGCGACGCGACCGCATCGGCCGGACCGCTGGTTGGCGCTCGCTTGGGACACGTCCTCGATCGGGAGGCGCTGCACCTTGGTGCGGTTGCTGTAGCGGCTGATCCGGGCGGTCCCGGGATCGACCACGTAGCGGATACCGGGGACGGTGAGCGAAGTCTCGGCGACGTTCGTGGCCACCACGATGCGCCGAGCATCTCGACGAGAGCGGTCGAACACGCGGTGCTGTTCCGCCGCAGAGAGGCGCCCGAAGAGCGGGACGACTTCGGTGTTGCGCAGACGGGCTTCGGCGAGCGCGTCGGACGCTTCTCGGATTTCGCGCTCACCGCTGCAGAAGACGAGGACGTCGCCGTCGCCTTCCCGCCCGAGTTCGTTGACAGCGTCGACGATGGCTTCCGGTTGGGTGAGCGCCTCGCCAGTCGCCTCGTCCTCTGGCGGGCGATATCGAACCTCGACCGGATACGTGCGGCCGGACACTTCGATGATGGGCGCCGGATCGCCGGCGGCGTTGGCGAAGTGCGTCGCGAATCGTTCGGTGTCGATGGTTGCCGAGGTGACGATGACCTTCAGGTCCGGCCGTTTGGGGAGGAGTTGACGCAGGTAGCCCAGGAGGAAGTCGATGTTGAGGCTTCGCTCGTGTGCTTCGTCCACGATGATCGTGGAGTAGGCGGACAGATCGCGGTCGTGCTGCATCTCGGCGAGGAGGATGCCGTCGGTCATCGCCTTGATGGCTGTCTTCTTGGAGACCTTGTCGGTGAACCGCACCTTGTAACCGACGAGGCCGCCGACTTCGTCGTTCAGCTCTTCGGCGACCCGTTCGGCGATGGAGCGGGCAGCGATGCGTCGGGGCTGGGTGTGGCCGATCCAACCGCTCTCGTGCAGCCCGAGTTCGATGCACATCTTGGGGAGCTGCGTGCTCTTGCCAGAACCGGTTTCGCCGGCGACCACCACGACCTGATGGTCGCGGATGGCGGCCATGAGTTCGTCCCGCCGTTCGGCGATGGGAAGGTCACTCGGATACGTGACCGTGATCGGCGCAGCGCCGGCCGAAGCGGGTTCCATCCCCTCAGTCTGCGCCCTCATTCCCCCATCACCACGTCAGCGGTCGGAGACGGGGTGCTCAGATCCAGCGGCGGGTCTGTTGGGTGAAGGCTTCGTAGTCGGTGCCGAACTTGTCGGTGAGCATGCGCTCCTCCGGCTGGATCTGAAGCCGAGTGATCACCGCAATGAACGCGATCGCTCCGATGATGGCGCCGGCGAGCGTGCCCCGCCAGAAGCCCCAACCGATGAGAACCAGAAGGAGCCCGAGGTACATCGGGTTGCGCGTGAATCGATAGATGCCGTCAGTGACCAGCGAGGAGGCCTTGTCGATGCCATGCGGATCGACCGTCGTCTTTGCCTTCGAGAACCCGGACAGCGCCGACACAGCGATGCCGAAACCGACCACGGCCAGGATCACGGCGACGATACGCCCCCACCCGGCAAGGAGATCGTCACCGAAGGAGTTGTCGACCAGCAGGACGACGAGCGCCGCCCAGGCCCACCAGATCACCGGCGGAACCCGGGTTTCGAAACGGCTCATGCGAGGCCGAGGTCCTGCTTCACGGTCTGGAACTGGAACCAGCCCGCAAACGGGTAGCCGGACTGGTCGTAGGTCAGCTGGGCGTACTCGTCGGGCACGATCAGCGGGTCGCCGGCGGCTTCCGCCATCAGCTGCGCCTGACAGGCTCGTTCCAACGCAATGAACCACCAGGCGGCCTCGTCGACGGTCTCTCCGGTCGTGATGATGCCGTGATTCTGATGGATGACGGCCTTGTTCCCCTCGAGCGAACGAGCGAGACCCATTCCGGCTTCGACGTCGGTGACGATCGCTCCGCCGCTGTCGGCGTGCATGGCGACGTCGTTGAAGAACATGCAGTGATCCTGGCTGATCATCTTCAACGGCACGCCCAGCGAAGAGAACGTCTTCGCATGAATGGCGTGCGTGTGGCACGCGGCGTGCACGTTCGGATGCATGTGATGGATGGCGGAGTGAATGGCGAACGCTGCGTTGTTGAGCGGCAGCGTGCCCTCGAGCACCTCGCCGTCGTGGTTCACCCGCAGGAGCATGTCGACCTCGACGCGGGTGAAGGCCGTACCGAATGGATTCACCCAGAAGCTGTCCAGGTGCTCCGGGTCTCGAACCGTGATGTGACCGGCCGCACCCTCCGCGAAGCCGAGTTTGCCGATCGCATGCAGGGCATCGACGAGCATGGCCTTGCGATGGGTGCGTTCGGCGTCGGTGTCGTCACCGAAATCGGGTGGCATCGGGAAGGTGGTGTTCGCCCCGACCGTCATCGTGTCGGAGTCGGCCAGTTCATTCTCGATGGTGCTCATCAGTCTCCTCGATGCGGTGCCCTGATGGCGTCCACGAATTCAGTCTGACGCGCTGCCGATCCGCTGGTCAAGGGAAGCAATCGATGCTTCCGCTTCGTCGAGCTGACCGGATTGAATCTGTGCCATGGCCTGCTCGACATCTCCGAGCCGGCCTTCGAGTTCGTCAACCGACGGGCCGTCCACCTCGTCCTCCGTGACATCAGCAGCGTCGGAGGTGTCAACCTCGGCCGCATCGTCGACGTCGGGGGTGGGCACGACGTCCTCGGCAGGCGGCGCAGCGTGGGCGGCCGCCGGTGTCGGATCGACGGGCTCTTCGGCAGGGGAAACGTGTTCGGGTTCCATGGCGCCGCCGAGCCTATCGGCGGTCCGCCGGGCAGCCAGCGTCGGGTCGGAGCCCACTCCGACCGGCCCCATACTTCGCCCATCGTTACGCTCATGGAGGTGCGCCCAATCCTCCTTCTTCTCGGCCTGATGCTGCTCGGCTGCGCTTCCGACGTGGCCGACACCGGACCGGCGGATCAGGAGACGACCTCAAGTACGGTCGCAGCGGCGTCATCCACCACGACGGTTCCCGTCACCGTTCCAAGCACGGCCACCTCGTCGTCGACAACCGTTGCCACGAGCACGACACTGCCGGCGACGACCACAACGATCGCCGAACCGACCTGTGTCACGTTGATGGACTTCTCCGAATCCAACGAGGCGTGGCGGGCGGTGAACGACGGCGTGATGGGCGGACGATCGGAGGGCGGGCCCAGCTTTGCCGACGGGTCGATGATGTTCGCTGGAGAGATCAACACGAACGGCGGTGGCTTCTCTTCGGTCCGGGCCCTGCTTGCGCCCGGAACCCTCGCCGGAACGACAGCGATCCGAGTGGTCGGCGTGCCCGACGACCGCACCTACCGGTTGATCCTCAGCGACGCCGCAGATGGCCGCGACCGACGGGTTTCCCACCAGGCGGACCTCGTCTTCGAATCCACCGACGAAACCAGTGGTGAGGTCGCCACCGTGTCACTCGATTCGTTGGAGACCAGCGTCTTCGGCCAGTTGGTATTCACCGAACCGTTCGAGCCGGATCTTGCCGCGGAGATCGGCATTCAAATCGCCGATGGCATCGATGGACCCTTCATGCTGACCGTGAGCCGGATTGAACGCTGCGGTCCTGGTTGAACCCTCTGCGGGAACGGCCATTGATCAGTTTCCGAACGGGGCGGAGCCGAGCACGTCCAACATCGCCTGCCAGGCGTCCGGCTCGGTGCGGAGGCGCCAGTCCCAGGGTTGTTCACTGCGCTTGTCGTAGTCGAAGTAGACGACGGCCCGAATGTTCGGTGATGCGTTGACCCAGCTCGGAATGCCCTGGACCCAGGCGGCGCGGTCGCCGGGGTCTCGTTCGGTCGCCCCGAACTCGGCGATGAGGATCGGCTTGGTGGGGTGTTGGTCGGCCCACGCCTGGAAGGCGGTGAACTCGTCAGCGATCGGATCGAGGGGCTTGCTCAGGTTCATGCCTGAGTAGCCATCGGCGCAGATCCAGTCCACGTTGTCGTCACCGGGATAGAACAGGGCGCCCTGCTGTTCCCAGTTCCACGCGGTCGGGCACCAGACCCATTCGATGTTCTCGACGGCGCCCTCTTCCACGAAGATGCCGCGTACGTACATCCATGCGTCGATGTAGTTCTGGGGGTCGCCGTCGATCCAGCTGACCTTGTAGGACACGTCGGGTTCGTGCCAGAAGCGGAGCTTGACCGTGCCCGGCAGCGTCTGGAGCTCCTGTGCGTGATGGCGGATCCAGGCGTCGTGCGTCCCGTCGAGGATCGACGATGCGTTGGTCCCGTTCCACGTGAGGAGCAGGTCGCGGCCCTCGTTCATGTGCCACTCGTAGACGGACATGTTCAGGTTCTTGGTGAACGACTTGAACTCGTGGGCGATCAGACGACCACTCCCCGGAGCCGCCTCGAGGTCGTCCCAGTAGTTGGTCCGGTCGGTTCCCCAGAGGTCGACGTTGAAGCCCATCTGGACCGGGCCGCCAGGGACGGCAATCGGGTCGGGAAGCTCGGTGAAGGCGAGGCCTTCGGGAACCGTGGTGGTCGTTGTGGTCGTGCTGGTGGTCGGAGCCGTCGTTGTTGCGGGAGCCGCAACCTCCGTTGCGGCGGCAACGAAGGTGCAAGGCACGTCGTCCGTGCCACCGTTCCAGAGTCGCAGGATGTAGTCGTCGTCGGTGTCGACCGAGTCCGGGATGAGAATGGCAACCGCGGCCTCATCGGGCGTGTGGTACCAGGCGTCGTTCTTTCGGAACACGGCCGTGCGGCCGGCATCCTCCCAACGGATCACCCCATCCGCGGCTCGCACCTCGATCTGGCACCAGACCTCCGGGTCAGCGTCCGGAGCACCGGTGCCATCGGGAGAGGCGACGACTCCATCGACGCCGGGGGTGGAAACGACCGGCGCGGATGATTCGGATGCGGGCGCTGCGCTCGCGTCGGCGGTAGGGGCGTCCGCTTCGGGGGAAACACTGATGTTGCCGCTCGCGACTGCGGACGCTGG
>CALBVR010000047.1 GCA_937969565.1 uncultured Acidimicrobiales bacterium
ACGCCACTGCGAAGGCGATGATCCAGCACCACGCCAAGCTGTCCGGCGGCGAAGCAGCAGCCCGCCAACGGTCCGCGCGAGTGGCCACGAGCTGCCCCGACATCGGCGACGCCTATCGATACGGTCAACTGGGCACCGACCAGATCCGTCAGCTCGGCCGAATTCACGCCAACCCTCGGACCCGGTCGCGGATGGTCGAGCGCCAGAGCTGGTTTCTCGACAAGGCCCGTCTCGACTACGACGACTTCGCCGAACGCACGAACCAATGGATGCGACTCATGGACGAGGATGGCCCCACTCCGCCGAACGAGCGCGCCCACCAGGACCGCAATGTCCGTCTCACGCAGGAGTTCGACACGACCTGGAACATGATCGGGCAGTTCGCATCCGGTCAGGGGTTTCAGATCCACGAGGTGTTCGAGCACTACGTCCGTGCAGAAACGCTGGCCGACTGGGAGAAGGCTCGGGCCGAACACGGCGATGCCGCCACGGCCGAGCATCTCCCGCGCACCATCCAGCAGCGTCGAGCCGACGCATTCGCCCAGATCTTCATCGATGCGGCAGCGAACCCGAACAGTGCGGTGCCGGCCGACTTTGTGCACCACATCTTCTGGGATGCGGCGACCTTCGAGGAGATGGCCAATCGCTTCCTGCACGATGCAGTGGAAGACGGCAAGGCGGTCGATTCGACGGATGGCGAAACCGAGACGTTCGAGAAGACACCGTTGGACCCCGACACCTCGATCTGCCGGTCGCTCGATGGCGTCGCTCTCGACCCGACCGAAGCGTTCTCCACCACCCTGGTGGCCAAGATCCGACGAGTGTTGCTCGATGCGAGGTCCACCGTCGTCGACCTTGGTGTGGCCCGCTTCTTCACCGGTGGCGCTCGTCACGCCGTGAAAATCGCGTCCACCACATGCGTTTGGCCGGGCTGCCACACACCATCATCCGCGTGCGAAGCCGACCATCTCGACGAACATGCCGGCGGCGGCAGAACGAACCCCGGAAACGGGGCGCCACTGTGTGGGAAACACAACCGTTGGAAACAGAAGGGGTTCACTGTGTGGCGAGACCCCGCCGGCCAATGGCATACCGTTCGCCCCGACGGAACCGAGATACCTGCCTGAATGCAGTGCGGTGTCAGACCGACACGCGCGTCGATCAGCAGGTGCGTGTTGTCGGCCATG
The DNA here is from genome assembly GCA_937969565.1 of uncultured Acidimicrobiales bacterium. Classification (GTDB taxonomy): domain Bacteria; phylum Actinomycetota; class Acidimicrobiia; order Acidimicrobiales; family SHLQ01; genus SHLQ01. The sequence continues at coordinate 1,188 of CALBVR010000047.1, forward strand.
ACGAGCCGGTTCCCATGAGCACGATGTCGATGTGGAGTTACAGGTCCATGCCCTTCGCCACCACCGGCGCCAGCATCGTGATCTCCGGCGCTCCGGCAAGGAGCGCGCCGAGGGCCTTCATGGCCGAACGCATTTCCGGCCCCTTGCCGTGCACGGCGAAGGCGTCCTCGTCGGTGTACAGCTCGAAGAACACGTAGTCGTTGGTGTCGGGCACGCGATGCGCGGAGTAGATCTCGAGGCCCGCCTCTTCCTCGCTGGCCGCGATGAGGGTGGCAAGGGCGGCGTCGAACTCGTCGGTCTTTCCGTCCTGGCAGGTGAGTGTTGCAGTCAGTGAGAGCTTGGCCATGAGCCGAACGTAGTCGCCCCCACGCCCCGGCGTCTCCGCCGCCGATCACTCCGCCGACCAACCTCCGTCGAAGCCGACGACCTGTCCGGTGTGGAAGCCCGCCGTACCGTCGAGGAAGACGCGGCAGAACTGGGCGAACTCCTCCATGGTTCCGAGGCGCTTCATCGGCACCAGATTCTCGATGTGGGCGCGCACGGCCGGATCGTCGGCGCCACTCACCCGACGGAACTCGTCGAAGTCCATCCAGTTGGTGCCGACGGCATTCACCTGCACGCCGTTTGCGGCGACCTCGGCCGCGGCGTTCTTCACCATCATGTTCGCCCCGGCCCGTGTGGCCGAATAGATCGGGGCGATCGGTGTGGGCCGGATGCCGGAAGCGCTGGTGATCGCCAGGACCTGACCGCGGCCCGCATCGACCATCGGAGGCAGCACGGCTCGAAGCGTTCGGAACACACTCTCCAGGTTGCCGGCCACCAGCGTGTTGAAGTCGGCGTCCGACGCCTCGAGGATCGGGCCGGTGACGATGGTTCCCGTGAAGAAGACGGCGGAATCGATCTTCCCGTAGGCGTCCATCGCCATGTCCACCAGTCGTGGCGCCGCCGACGGCTCGGCGAGGTCGCGCACGTTGTCCACGACCCAGCTGTCTGCGCCGGCGTCCGCGACCGCGGTAACCGTCTCAGGCGTCGGATCGCCGAGGACGAGGTCGTAGCCGCTGGCGGCCATCACTCCGGCGAGGGCAGGACCGACGTAATCACGGGCGTTGGCGATGATGCACACGGGCTTGTCAGACATGGCAGCACCGTAGCCCGCAGCAGACTCGGGGTCGCCTCCTCCTCAGGGAGGAGGCCCACAACCCTCCCTGTGCCCGATGAGCATCGACAAGGTTCACGAATACGTTCAATGGTGACGAAAGGGACAACCATGCCATCGACCCGAAGCCCCATCCGGCCATTGCTCGCCCTCGTTGCGGCGATTGCATTGCTTGCCGCTGCCTGTTCGAGCGACACCACCACCGCCGAGCCAAGCACCACCATCGAAGCCGAGGCGGTCACGACCACCGCTCCCCCCACCACCGAAGCCGCTGCAGAGGAAGCAACCACCACGACGACCGAGGCGCCGTCGTCGGGAGTTGCGTTCGAGTCCGGCCCCTGCGCGTTCCAACCCCCCGAATCCGTCGACGTGGAGTGCGGATGGGTCACCGTCCCCCAACACTGGGATGACCCCTCCGATCCCGACACCATCCGCCTCCACGTCGCCACCTTCACCAACGACGCAACGCCGGCCGACGCCGTGCCGGTCGTCTACCTCGAAGGCGGACCCGGCGGTGATGCGCTCGGCCTCATCGCCTTCACCTTCGATGACCTGTTCGGCCCGGTCGCCGACCAGCATCCCGTCGTCGTGTTCAGCCAGCGCGGCTCGGCGCTCACAGAAATCGATCTCGAGTGCGAAGAGATGATCGATGCGAGCCTCCAGATCCTCGAGTCGGCCCCGGACGCCGACGCCGAGGATGCCTTGAACGTCGCCGCGATGACCGAGTGCGCTGAACGCCTCCAGGCCGAAGGTGCCGACCTGGGCGCCTACAACTCGGTGGCCTCGGCCAACGACGCCGACGCCATTCGGGCCGCCCTCGGCCACGACCAGTGGAACGTGCTCGGCATCAGCTACGGCACGCGGCTCGGCCAGGAACTGGTTCGACAGCATCCTGACGGCGTGCGGGCCCTGATTCTCGACTCCGTTCAGCCGACCGATCCGAACCTCGGATCGCTCGCAGCGCTGCCCACCACCTTCCAGGGTGCGCTGGACGAATTCTTCGCCGGCTGTGAAGCCAATGCTGAATGCGCTGCGGCCAACCCCAACCTCGAAGACCGATTGAGCGCTGTGCTCGATGACCTCGCCGCCAGCCCGATCGACGTCCCGGCAATCGACCAGCTCACGGGCGACGAGTACGACACGATCGTCAACGACGAGCGCCTGCTCGGACTCGTGTTCAACGCGCTGTACAGCCCGGAGACCTTCGCCGCCCTCCCCGAGATGGTGGCCCAGCTCGAGGCCGGCGAAACCGCGATCGCCGAAGCGCTGCTCGGTCTGCAGATCACGAACTCGGCGTTCATCTCGAACGGCATGTACGCGGCAGTGATGTGCCATGACTTCCTGGCCGAGCTGACGCCGACCAGCGCATGGGATGCCGGTCTCGTCGACGAGCCGCTGTTCGAGGATCGGTTCGGCGGGTTCGAACAGGAAGACACGGTTGCCATGTGCGAGGCGTTCCCGACGGGGTCGGCTGACGCGTCGGTCATCGAGCCGGTCGAGTCGAATGTGCCCACGCTCATCATGGCCGGCCGCTACGACCCCATCACTCCCCCGAGCTTCGCCGAGGCGATCGCTCCGGGCTTCTCCAACGGCCAGCTGGCCATCCTCCCCCACGTTGGCCACGGCGTCGTCGGTGACGAGTGCGGCATGGCGATCGCGCTCGACTTCCTCGCCGACCCGAGCGCCACGACCGACATGTCCTGCATCGACTCGGTCAGCGAGCCGGTCTGGATTCCGGGCAGCCTGGAAGGCCTGACGTTCATCGACTTCGAAGACACGCAGTTGGGAGTGGCC
>CALBVR010000048.1 GCA_937969565.1 uncultured Acidimicrobiales bacterium
CCGAGGAACGGCAGCAGCGGAAGGAGCAGCAGCACGATTCCGGAGACGCCGGCCAGGTATCGGTAGTCGTCGAGGATGCGGGTTCGCGGGACGAAGATCATCGTCGCCGTGAAGGCGGCGATGCCGATGGCGGTCCACACCGCCTGCTGCCCGGGAAGTGCGGTGGCGTTGTCGATGTCGTTCGCGAGCCGGGCGATGAAGACGTAGCCGAGGCCGTTCAGCAGGGCGACGACGGGCAGGATCGTGGGGTCGGCGTGGGGTGCGAAGCGGCGCAGCACGAGATGTGCGCCGAGCAGCAGACCGAGCACGATCCCAAAGAATGGCAGCAGGTCGGCGGGCATGGACGCCGTTCGACCGAGGCTGGCGAGTGCGTAGGCGCCGGCGGTCCCACCCGCAGCGAGCGCGAGGAGGATCAGCTCTCGGTTTCGGCGGGATCGCATTCAGCGCCATCCACGACGTCGACGACGAGCACGGTCGTGTTGTCCCGTCCGCCCGACCAGTTGGCCATGTCGACAAGCTTGGCCGCCGCATCGCCGGGCTCGTCCACGTTGCGCAGGACGGCGCCGATCTCTTCGTCGGTGACCTCGTCGATCAGTCCGTCGGAGCAGAGCAGGTACCGCTGGCCGACGACACCGGCGAACGTCCATTTGTCGACATCGACCTTGTCGTCCACGCCCAACGCTCGGGTGACCACGTTTCGTTGCGGATGCCGAGCGGCTTCCCGGGGCGAGAGTTGCCCGGCTCGGGTGAGTTCACCGACGAGGCTGTGATCTTGCGTGACCTGTTCGAATTCGCCGTCTTCGAGCCGGTACATGCGACTGTCGCCGACGTTCACGGCAGCCAGCAGCAGCTCGTGGTCTTCCGAGGGGATGCGGGCGAGGGCAACGAGGGTGGTGCCCATGCCGCTGAGCGTCGGGTCGGTGGCGGCGCGAGCTCGGATCAGCGTGTTGGCTTCGACGACAGCGTCGGCGAGTTCGTCGGCGTTCGTCACCTCCTGCTGCAGCCGGAAGTGTCCGGCGGCGATGTCGGACGCGACCTCGCCACCACGGTGACCGCCCATGCCGTCGGCGACGGCAAACAGCAGGCCATTGGCCATCGCTGCATCCTGATTGACCTGCCGCACGCGGCCGACGTGGGAACTCAATCCCCATCGCAGTGCCGTCTCACTCACCTCGGCCTACCTCCGCCCCGGGCGTCCAGGCCCATCATGAGAACTCCAGCACCGTACTGCCGATCTGTACCCGGTCGCCCGGTCGGAGCACGACGGCGCCGCGAATCTGTTCGCGGTTGACGAAGGTCCCATTCGTGGATCCACGGTCTTCAACGAGGTGCTCCTGGTCGCGTCGCACAATGCTGGCATGTTGCTGCGATACATACGTGTCGTCCAATGTGAGCGTGCATGCGGCGGCTCGACCGATGGTGAGCTCGTCGCCGATCGGCATGATCGAGCCGGCCAGCTCGGGGGGTTCGAGCACGGTGATCTGGCCCCGGATGGCCGTACGGGTTCGACCCGCCTGTGGGGTTGTCGGGCGGGTGGCCGGCGCCGCGGTTGGGGCCGGCACGCGGATCTGGGCGATTGCCGTCCAGAGCACCCACGCGAAGAAGAGGTAGAGGGCGGCGAGGAGCCCGAACTTGAGGAGGGTGAGGACGGCGTCAGACATGGCGGGCTTTCATGATGCGTCAAAGCGGAACCCGGTTCCACCAATCATCACCTGATCTCCGTCACTCAGGAGCTGCGCAGCGCTGCGAAACCCGTTCACGCGGGTGCCGTTCGTGCTGTCGAGATCTTCGATGAGCCAGCCGCGGTCGGTTGGCCGAAGGCGGGCGTGGCGGCGCGACGCGTTGTCGTCGTCGATCTCGATGTCACAGCCCGGGTCGCGGCCGAGGGTGAGTCCTTCCGTCCCGAATGGCGGAAGGGCGAGGCGATGGCCGTCGGGGTAGACGAGGGTGCCCGGGGCGATGCCGGCGATCGAGGGTTGCGCCGCGGCGACGACTCGGATCGTGCCCTTGGAGGCCGTCTCGGACGCTTCGACGCGGACGACGAGCGGCCCGTCGAACGAACAGTTCGCATCCTTGGCCCGGTTGCGAACCAGGTCGACGAGCTCGCGCTGCAGTTCGTCGGTGTCGGCATCGAGCGTTTCGACGTCGGCGGGGTTGAGGTGGACCTCGATGTCGTTCGGCATGATCTGCACCGGTTCGCCGGCCCGATCGCCGGGTCGGGTGGCGGCGTCGAGTTCACGCTCGATGCGCTTGTGGATCTCGAGCCGGTTCACTTCGGACTTGAAGACGCGGCCGAGCATGCCGTCGACACCGCGCTCGATTGCCTTCTCCAGATCGCGTAGTCCCATGAAAAGACGGTAGCCTCAGTCTCTCCAACACTCGCGCGAGTGGCGGAATTGGCAGACGCGCAGGCTTCAGGTGCCTGTGTCCGAAAGGACGTGAGGGTTCAAGTCCCTCCTCGCGCACAACACGAATCAACGCACGAAACCCGGACCCAAGGTCCGGGTTTCGCCGTTTCCCCCGGCGGGTGAAGGGGTCGCGTCTCACCTTCACCCAAACCGGTGAAGGGGTCGCGTCTCACTTTCACCCGGCCCGTGGTTCTAGATACCCGTGCCCTCTTGCCGACCCTTCTCGATTGCGACGGCCAAGTCGAACGCGTCCTCGTTTGCCTTGTCGATTCGCCGACGCGCTGCGGGTGCGCGCTCTTTGGACACAGCGGCTGGATGCGGGCCGGGTGTTGCCGCGATTCGCTTCCACAGCCATCGAACCAGTTTCCGTATTCGTCGCTCACTCACGGGAAGAACCTATTGATCGACTCGCCACCGGCAACCACGTCGTACTTCCCCCGTCCCGGTGAAGGGGTCGCGTCTCACTTTCACCCGTTGTTGGATCAGCCGACCTCCAGGCGGGTGAAGGCATCGTCGAGGACGTCGATGGGGCGGTCGAAACAGATCCGGATGAACGGTGTCGCTGCCTGGTCGACCCGACACGCCCGACCGGGCAGAACCGACACGCCCTGCCGACTGGCACGTTCGGCGAGTTCGTCGCCATCGACGCCGGCGTCGATCCAGACGGCAAGACCACCGTCGACCGTTGCCGCCTCCCACCGCGGAAACCGATCGGCGATTCGCTGCTGCACCCAGGCGGATCGTTCACGCAAGAGGGACCGGCGCACCTTCAGCGCGTCGTCGATGGCGTCGAGCGCGGCCAGTGCATAGAGCTGCGAGGGAATTGAGGGGCCGAGATCGAACTGTTGCCAGCGTCGGCGCTCGAGCGAGCGACCGTGATCGGGTGGCGTGATGATCCAGCCGGTGCGCAAGCCCGTCCAAAGCGCCTTCGACAGTGAACCGGTCCGGATCGCTCGGCCGCCCAGCTCGGTGACGAGGTGGTGCCCGCTCGGTTCGAACTCGAGCTCGGCGTACGTTTCGTCGATCACGACGGTTGCCTCGGTGTCCATCAGTACTCGCGCGAGGTCGCGGCATCGCTGCGGCGACGACACCCGACCGGTCGGTGAGTGCACCGAGCCGACCACCACGACCGCGGCGGGACGATGCGACCGGAGCAGGTCGGCGAGCCGATCAGGGATTGGACCGTCGGTGTCTCTCGGGATCGCAACCGGATGGCAGCCGTTGGCATGGACCATGTCGACGAGGCCGCCATAGGTCGTCTCCTCGAGCAGCACGGTGGCGCCGGGCGTCGTCTCCGCCGCCAGCACGAGGGCAAGCGCTTGGTGCGCACCTGAGGTGACGATCACGTCGTCGGTCGCCGTGGGCGACGTCGCCGATGCACGCTCGGCGATCCGTCGACGCAGCTCTCGAAGACCCACGGGTGTCAGGCCATTGGCCGGCTCGACTCCGAGGAGGTCGGCGGTCTCGACTCGTATGGCGGGGAGGAGGCTTGCGTCTGGCGCAGTGGCCGAGGCCAGATCGATCGAGCCCGTCGCCTGCACCAGTTCAACGAACGGCACAGCCGGCCCGCTCGCACGCGAACCTCCCGAAACCCAGGTGCCGCTGCCTTGTCGACTTCGGACGAGCCCAGCGGAACGAAGATCGTCCATCACGGCCGAGACGGTCGGACGGCTGACGTTGAGCGCCGATGCCATCGCCCGCTCCGGCGGGAGCCGAACGTCCTGTGCGAGCTGGCCGGAGTCGATGGCTTGGCGGATGGCCAGCGTCAGCTGGGCACGGAGGGGCTGGTCGGTTGGGGCGAGCCACGGCGTGATGGCGTCGGCGAACGTGTCGGTGTCCACGAGATCCTCCTCAACACAAATGGCCAATTGGCCAACAGGTCACATGTCCAATTCACCGTACTCTCGGATGCGTGGAACTCGCCGCTCTCATCCCGCTTGCCTTCGTTGCCTCGATCACACCCGGGCCAAACAACCTGATGTTGCTGGCGTCCGGCATGAACCACGGCGCGCGACGATCGATGCCACATCTCGCCGGGGTGAGCATCGGGTTCACCTTTCTGCTCTTCCTCGTCGCCCTCGGCCTCGGGACCATCTTCGAGCGATTCGCCGCCGTCGAACTCGCACTGAAGATCGCCGGGTCGGCCTACCTACTGCTGCTCGCCTGGCGGATCTTCACCACCGACACCGTGAACGCCGCCGATGGGGACGCCAAGCCGCTGACCTTTCTCGAGGCGGCCGCCTTCCAATGGGTCAACCCGAAGGCCTGGGTGATGGGCACAACCGCGACGTCCACCCTCCTCGACACGACCGCGCCGGTCGTGGTGGCGGCGGCCGCGCTGGCTGGGGCGTTCTGGGCAGTGAACCTGCCGTGTATTTCCACGTGGCTGTTCTCCGGCGTCTCCGCCGCAAAGTGGGTCAACGACCCGGCCCGGCTCCGGCGCCTCAACCGCTTCCTCGGTGTGCTTCTTGCCCTGACCGTCGTCCTGCTCGTGGCCTGACGCCCATTCGGGTGAAAGTGAGACGCGACCCCTTCACCCGTTTGGGTGAAAGTGAGACGCGACCCCTTCACCCGTTTGGCGATCGGCTGAGTGGTGTCAGCAGACTTCTTCGCCGACGACGGCGTTGAGCGCCGTCCATCCGTAGTCGCCAACCATGTCGGCGATTCGACCCTCCGACGCAGCGACGAGATCGGCCTCGATGATGTCCAGATGCTCGCGGGGTGGTCCGAAGATGCCGTCAACGTCCTGGATCACCCGAAGCTTCTCAACGGCTGCCAGGGTGGCGTCGAAATCCAGCTCGAGTCCTTCTCCGTTTCCTG
>CALBVR010000049.1 GCA_937969565.1 uncultured Acidimicrobiales bacterium
CGTGAGCACGTTCTGCAACGTGGAGGTGACTTCCTCTTCCTCGAGTTCGGGGACCCGCACCATTGCGTCCGCGATCTCTGGCAGGAGCTCCTCCGGGAATGTCTGCAGGATGGCGGCCGCCCGGTCGCGTCCGAGCGCAACCAGCACCTTGGCCAGCTCTTCGATTCGGGGGTTTGCGGTGGCCAGCATCAGTTCTTGACACCCTCATCTGCCCAGCTGCGCAGCAGCGCGGCGACCTCGATCGGCTGCGAATCGATGATTCGCATCACGTCGCTGGCCGAACGTGGTCCCGCCTCGAGCGACTTGATCTCGCTGTCCTGGTCATCGGAGCTGGAGCTGCCGTCGGAGGTTGCGTCATCCGAGGTGTCGTCGTCCTTGTCGTCCGCGTCGTCGCTGCCTTCCTCGAGGGCATCGAGATCGAGTACCTCGACGTCGACCGGCTTGAGGTTGGCCGTGAAGGTCTTCACTCCCTTCCGGAGGGAGAGCACGACCATGAGGATCAGCAACACGGCGAAGGCGGTCTGCGCGAGGCCCAGGTAGGGGGCGATGGGCGCCAGGGGGTCGGATGGTGCTGCGGCCGCGTCGGGCGCCGTCTCGAGGGCTTCGACGAACCGTTCGTCGAAGGCGATCGCTTCGACGGCGATCACGTCGCCACGGTCGGGGTCGAGCCCGACGGCGGCTGCGACGACGTCCGACACCTGTTGGAGGTTCGGCTGGGGATCCAGCCCCTCGTTCACCACGACGGCGACGGACAGACGGGTGACCTGACCCGATGCGCTGCGCTCGACCGTGCGGACACGATCGACGCCGAACTCCGATGTGTTTTCGTTGCGGGTGTAGTCGGTTCCGTCGGTGTCCGCCGTGGTTGCCGTGTCCAGGAGGTCGTCGGTCACGCCGACGATCCCGGCTGCTGCTTCCGATCCACCCGCGTACTGCTCGATGATGCTCTGTTCCCGCAGGGCGACCTGCGAGTCCGGGTTGTAGGTGACCGTCTCGCGTTCGTTCTCGTCGAGATTCAGTTCGGCCGACACACGCACGAGTGCGTTCTCCTGGCCGAACGCTGCGATCAGCATGGTCTGGGCCGAGGTCTCGAGCTGCTGCTCAATCGCCCGTTGGTTGGTGAGCGCGTCCCCGGCGGGGGAACCTCCGCCGTCGGTGAGCACCCGCCCAGCCGTGTCGGTGACGGTCACGCCGTCCGGCGTCATGCCGGGCACGGCGGCCGCAACGAGGTTGACGATGCCTTCCACGGACCGGGACGAGAAGCTCGTGCCCGGATCGATCACGACCGATGCGGAAGGAGGATCCTCCTCATCCGAGAACAGCTCGTCTTCGGGGATCGACAGGTGCACGCTCGCCGCCAGGACCTGATCGAGGTCGAGGATCGTGCGGGTCAGTTCACCCTCGAGCGCCCGCTGATAGTTGACCCGCTGCTGGAAGGACGAAGTCGAGAAGCCCTGGTTGTCGAGCAGTTCGTAGCCGACGATCGTCGACGAGGAGATGCCGGCCGAGGCCAGTGCGACCTCCGCATCGGCCACCTGCTCACGAGGCACCTCGATCATCGTTCCGCCCGAACTCACGCGGTACGTGATGCCGGCCGTCTCGAGTTCGCCGATGCTCTCGGACACCACCGCCGGTTCTTCACCGACGAGCAGCGTCTGCCAGCTCGGGGCTGTCGCCCATTGCCACAGCCCCATGATCGCGATGATCGAGGCAACGGCCAGTAGGCCACTGATGATCATCTGATGTGGTGCCATCGACATGATGGGCTCGAGGAATTTTGGTCCTCGCCCGCCGTCCTGTTCCGCCATTACAGGGTTTCCCTTCAGTGCAGCTGACCGGGGGTCAGAGCTGCATCCTCATCACTTCTTGGTATGCCGACAGGGCCCGATCGCGCACGGCGACCGTCAGTTCCATTGCCAGTGCGGCCTTTTCCGCTGCGACGGTGAACTGATGCACGTCAGTCAGATCGCCGGTCGCCAGGTCCTGGGCGAGTTGGTTCACTTCGCCCGTCGAGTTCAGTGCCTCTTTGAGGCCGTCGATGAAGCTGCTTCCGGCAATGCCGGAGGCATCCGCAACCGGAGCCGGAGTCACCGGCGTCGACGGAATTGGAATGGCCGAGGCAGAGATCGGTGGAATCGCCATCGTCAGTTTCCGATCTGCAGTGCTGCTCGGTAGGCGTTGACCGCCCGATCCATCACGGACAGGTTCATCGAGTACACCCGGTTCGCCAGGAGAAGATTGGTCATCTCCTTGTCGAGGGTGACGTTCGCCTGGCGAACAAGACCGAACTCATCCGCGTGCGGGTGATCCGGGTCGTAGAGCAGCTGCGATGGGGCATCGCTGAGCGAGATCTGTGCGACACGCACGCCGCGGCCGATGCCGTCGGTTCCGGGAACCGAAGAGGCCAGCACCTGCCGGGCCCGGAACGGCTCCTCGTCCGGCGGACGAGTGGTGTTGATGTTGGCCACGTTGTCGGCGATGGCATCGAGCCACACCCGCGACATGGTGGCGCCGGTGACGGCAGTGTCGAGTGCTTGGAAGAGCGTCATGTCGTGCCTCGCATCGCCGTGCGCAGGAGGCCGAGCTTGTAGTTCTCCGCCGCGATCAGCGCTTCGTAGAGGATCTCGGTCCGCAGGAGCATCGAGGACTCTTCTTCGAGGGACACGTCGTTGCCGTTGATGCCCTCAGGGGTGTTGGCCCGACGAGTCGTGATGATCGCGTCCTGCGAGCCTCGGTCGAGGGCGGCCGCGAGGGATGCCTCGAAGTCGACACGCTTGGCGTTGAAGCCGGGTGTGGCCGCGTTCGCGATGTTGTGCGATGCCGCCCGCTGTCGTTCCGCCACTGCCGAGAGCGCATGTTCGAGCGCCCACGTGGTCGTGTCTGAGAACAGTGTGTTCATGTCGCCTCCCGCCAGAGGCCAGCCCACCCCGGAGACGAGGTGTGACCAGCTGATTCCGCCGTTCGTCCATGAACGTTGTTGTGTCTTCCGTGAGACGACGAAACTGACCGGTGAGGTGCGGTTCCGCCATCCGCTTCACTACACCGTTTCAATCGGTGCAGGCCCGGGGGATGTGAGTCTCCCCGGGACTTTGATCCATTGGACCCATGCGGTCCTCCGGTCGTGTTCCGGTCAGGTGGCCGGAAGCTCCGCGTCGCCTCCCTCAGCCGCCTCTTCCTCGGGGCCGAGATTTCGCAACGCGGCGCCGACGGTCGGTGCGAGCACCTTGTCGACGACGCTGATGCACATGACGATGACGATGCCGCGTACGGCCACGTCGGTGAGGCTCATGTCGCCCTGTACGACCCGGACGAGCAGCACCAGCAGGATGATGGCGCCCGCCACGCTGAAGGTTCCGCGAATCATCGGACGCACTCCCGCAACGACAGCGCCAGTTCATCGGGCGTGGCCCTCACCTGGCGTCCGGGGAGAACGATGGCCGCGGGGAGGCGTCCTAACGGGATACCGCGAACGAGCTCGACGGCGGACAACCGTCCTTCGCCGACGACCCACGAGAGGTGCGGAGCGGCTTCATCCTCGGGGAGCATGCGGTCGATCGCGATCGCCAACGCATGCATCCATTCGATGTCGCTCGCCGGGTCGAATTCCTGCACGGTTTCGAGGAGCGACACGGGGAGTCCGAGATCGCGAAGTGCAGCCAGGCTCCACTTCGGTGAGGAGTCGCCGAGGCTGTGGAGCGGCCCGGCCACCGCGAGGATCGTCGCTGGAGCTTCCTGCTCGGGTGGGAGTTGAATGGTCGGGGCTTGTGGTGTGGCCACCGCCGGCGATTCGGCGATTTCAGAGGCCCGAATGCGCCGACGCAGCTGCGAGGGGCGTTCGCTCCCGAAGCTGAACGACTGCTCCTGCTGTGCCGGCTCCGGGTCGACCGACGGAGCCGGTGCCGTCTCGGTGGGGGTGTGCTCGGGCGCCCGAAGTGTGCGCTTGCCGGAGCGGAGATCGATCACCGACGTGAACTCCGCCGGTGGCGCAGTGTGTTCTTCGGCTGATGCGTGGCTTTCGATCGGGGTGTTGCCTTCCCAGGTGTCCTCGACCTCGGCCGTCAGGCTCAGCAGAATGTCGCCGAAGTCCTCGGCAGCCTCTTCGGGCTGGTCGGGCGCGCCGGGCGGTTGCGCGGTCACGACGAACCGCTCCTTGGCAAAGAAGCCGAACACGCCGCCATGGCGCTCCTTCACCGCGCTGACGATCTCGATGTCGTCGCCCAGGTCGATCGAGACAGCACGAAGTGCCTCCTCGATCGTTGCGGCCTCATACGTTTTCGGTTGCGACATTGATCACTCCTAGCGGTTCGATGGAGGGTCCGGGGGTCAACTCCGCGAACGAGAGGACGCGGAGGGTCGGCCGCCCACTCATCAAGAGTCGCTTGATGACCGGGCGAAGGCTTGCGCTGCAGACGACGACCGGCTCGTGTCCGAGTCGCTCTGCAGCGAGAATCTGTTCGTCTGCTCCGGCGAGGAATGCCTCGGTCGTTGCAGGCTCCAGTGCGAGAACCGGGCCGGCGTCGCCGGCTCGGACCGCTTCGAGCATCCGTTGTTCGAGCATCGGATCGATCGTGATGGGACGAAGGACACCGTCGACGGCGACCTGCGAGGTGAGGACGCTGGCGAGCGCGCCCCGCGCCGCTTCGAGCAGCGCTTCGGGCTCGCGGTTGGTACGGGCCTTTGCGGTAACGGCTTCGAGGATGCGGGTGAGATCCCGGATGGGCACCCGTTCCCGAAGGAGGCCGCGCAACACGTCGTGGAGCTCGGCGAGTGTGAGCACGTCGCCACCGACCTCGTTTGCCACCGCCGGTGATGTGGCGGCGACACCTTCGACGAGCTCCTGCACGGCCTGGCGGCTGAGGACTTCATCCGCACGGCTCACGACGATCTCCGAAACGTGGGTGACCATGACCGACGCCCGATCGATGACGGTGCGGCCCTGTCGTTCCTGCAGCGTGGCGACGTCGCTGGCGACCCAAGCCGCCGGCAGGCCGAACACCGGATCGACGGTGGTCTGACCGCCGAGCCCGAGGTCCGAACCCGGGACGAGCACCAACGACTTTCCTGCCGGGAGCTGGCCGCGGCCGGCCTCGACGCCGTTGAGCTTGATGACGTAGGTCTCGCGAGGTAGCGAGGTGTCGTCGCGTGTCCGCACGAGTGGGATCACGAGTCCGTACTCGAGCGCAATCTTGCGGCGAAGGGTGGCCACCCGGGTCAGCAATGTGCCCCCACGGTCCGGATCGACCAGGTCGAACAGGTCGGGCGCCAGAACGATCTCGAGCGGCTCGACCCGAATGTCGACGAACAGGTCCTCGTCTCCGTCGGCCGTTGTCGTCGACGCGGACGCCGGAGCGGTCGACGACCGACGGCTGTCCGGACTGTTCTCGTCATCTCCGACGGTTCCCGCCCGTGAAGCGGCGATGCCCATCGCGGCCGCAAGCAGAAGGAACGGAAGTCGGGGGATTCCCGGCATCAACGCGACCAGGGTCATGGCCGAGGCGGCCACACCGAGTACCCGTCGATCCTGGAGCAGCTGCGACCACAGGTCGCCGCCGAGACCGCCACCGTGATCGGTGATCGCCCGAGTCACGATGATGCCCGAGGCCACCGAGATCAGCAGCGCCGGGATCTGCGAGACGAGTCCATCGCCAACCGAGAGGAGCGCAAACTGGCCGACGGACTCACCGAGGGTCAGGCCCTGCTGGAGGACGCCGATGGTGATCCCGCCGATCAGGTTGATCACGACGATGACGACCGATGCGATGGCGTCGCCCTTGACGAACTTCGAAGCACCGTCCATCGAGCCGTAGAAGTCCGCTTCTGCGGCCACGAGCTTGCGACGACGGGTTGCCTCGGCCTCGGTGATCGCGCCGGAGTTCAGTTCGGCGTCGATCGCCATCTGCTTGCCGGGCATCGCATCGAGCGTGAACCGGGCGGACACCTCGGCCACTCGACCGGCACCGGTGGTGACGACCGTGAACTGGATCACCACGAGGATCAGAAAGATGACGAGGCCGATGACGATGTTCCCGCCGACGACGAATCCACCGAAGGTCTCGATCACGTCGCCGCCGACGCCCTCGGACAGGATCAGTCGGGTGGTCGAGATGTTGAGCGCGAGCCGGAAGAGTGTGGTGACGAGCAGCAGCGCGGGGAACACCGAGAACTGCAGCGGTTCGTCGACGATCATCGACGTGAGCATCGCCACCAGCGCGATGGCGATGTTGAGCGCGATCATCACGTCGACGAGTGCGGCCGGCAGCGGCACGATCATCATGACGACGATGCTCACGATGAGGAACGGAATGCCGAGCTGGGACATCCGTCGTGAGGCGGTCAGGGGTTGCGTCATGCGGCTGCACCTCCGGGACGGGACGCCGTGTGGATGGAGGCGAGCAGTTGAGCGACCGCCTTGTAGAGCGCGACCGGGATCGGTGCGCCCACTTCGGCCGTCGCAAAGAGCGTGCGAGCCACGGGCTTGTTTTCCTTGATGGGAACGCCATGGCGGCGCGCCTCGGTCCGGATGCGCAGCGCGAGTTCATCGGCACCCTTGGCCAGGACGACGGGAGCGCTGTCGCCGGTTTGGTAGCGCAGGGCGACCGAGTAGTGCGTCGGGTTGGTGACCACGACGGTTGCGTCGGCCACTGCGGCGATCATTCGGGAACGGGACATGCGGGCCTGTGCCTGGCGGATCTGGCCCTTCACGAGCGGGTCACCCTCCGCCTGCTTGTTCTCGTCCTTCACTTCCTGCTTGCTCATCCGCAGCCCCTTGTCGAAGTTGCGCTTCGAGACGACGGTGTCGGCGAAGCCGATGAGCAGACTCAGGATCGCGACACCGACACCCAGGCCCTGAAGAACCTGTTGCCAACGATCGAAGACGACGGCGAGCGGTGCGGGCCCGAGCGCCACGAACTGCGACAGTGACGCCCAGCTCGCGAGCGCGATCAACATGAGGGCAGCCAGTTTCAGGATCGTCCGTACGAGCTCCCACAACTGTTGCTTGGAGAAGATGCGCTTGAGGCCGTTCTGCGGGTTCAGGCTCGTGAACTTCGGCTTGAGCTTCCAGACGTTCGGCATGCCGGCGACGGCGACCTGCGCAATGACACTGACGACGACGAGCAGGGCGAGCATCGGGACGAGGGTCATGCCGGCGGAGCGCATCGCTGTGGCGGCTTCGCCACCGATCTCTGCCGCTTCCAACCGTGGTCGATTCGTGATCAGCCCGACGGTGTTGGTCTGCAGCGAACCCCACAATGACGTGAGGGTCGGAATCAATACGGCGACTGCGGCGACGAGCGTGATCGATTGCGGCAGCTCCGTGGATCGCGCCGCCTCACCCCGTTCGCGCGCGTCGCGGCGGCGTTTCGCTGTCGGTTCTTCTGTTTGTTCGCCCGCTGGCTTCGCCATGTTCGCCGTTCAGGAGCGGATTTCAGGGACCCGCGCCGCCAATGATCCGATCGGCCCGGGCCGATCAAAACTGAGTCGATGTGCTCACTGTTCGCGTTGCTGTTGGAGCGCATCGCGGAAGAGCGCCTCGAAGTGGCTCTTCCGTCGCATCGGTGGTTCCTCGGCGATCCGTGAACGTGGTGCGTCGGCGCCTTCGAGCCACCACGGTGCAGGCACTCGGGCCGCCAGTTCCGCAAGGACGGCGTGCGCTGTCTGAACGTCGTCGAAGGCCCCCGTGGAACCGTCATCGGTCAGATCGGGGTGGGTCTCCTTCGAGCGGAGCCGAAACGCACGCCGCAGTTCCGCTGGTCCGGCGTGCGGGCCCACGCCGAGGATCGTTCGAGCCGTTGCCTCGTCCATCGATCGATCAGCCGACCGCACCGACGATCTCGATTGCTCGGGTCGAGATGCGCTCGGTGTAGAGCGGGAGGTGGATGAGAATGTTCCCAACCAGCACGAACACCATCAGCGCCTTCAGCGGAAGGCCGAGCATGAAGATGTTCGCCTGAGGGGTGAACCGGGCGGCGATGGCCATGGCCACCTCGGCGAGGAGCAGGGCGCCAACCAGTGGGGCACCGATCTCGAGCGCAGCGAGGAGGATGTCGGCCACCGACCGGCTGACGGCTTCGAGGTCGTCCTCGCCGAGAATCGGAAACTCGGTCAGGCCGGTGCTCTGAAACGAGCGAATGAACCCTCCGACGATCACCAGGTGGGCGTTCGAGATGAAGAGCGCGGCGAGAAAGACCAGCTGGAAGAAGCGGGCGATGATGGCGTTGTTTGCACCCGTGACCGGGTCCAGGATGGCGCTGATGCTCAAACCACCGAGCAGGTCGATCAGGCCACCGGCGGCCTCAAATGCGGCGACGATCAACGCGGTCAGCCATCCGAGGAGGAGGCCGTAGAGCACCTGACCGGAAAGGAGGAGGACGAACGGCCCGGCCTCGGTCGGGGGTGAGCCGTCGCCGAGGCCGACGACGAAGAGGCTGAGCACGACGGCGAGCGCGATGCGCCCGGTGGTGCTCGGCCGGATCGGGCCGAAGATCGGGACGATGGCGACCCATCCGGCGCAGCGCGCAAAGGCGAGCGCGAGGAGTGCTGGGTCCTCGAATGGCACGGTCAGCCTGCGAGCAGCGCCGGGATGGAGTCGAGGCTGCGCTGCATGAAGTCCTCGAGTTCGCCCAACATCCAGTTTCCGGTGAGCCCGAGAATGAGCGCGATCGCAACGACTTTCGGCACGAACGTGAGCGTGGCCTCCTGCACCTGCATCACCGTCTGCACCAGACCGACGAACACGCCGATCACGAGTGCCGAGATCAGGATGGGTGCGCTGAGCCGGGCGGTGGTGCCGAGCATGTCCGAGATGATGCGCATGAATTCAACGTCCATTTGTCTTCCTCACAATTCGAAGGATCGGAGCAGTGTGGGTACGAGCAGGAACCAGCCGTCCACCATCACGAAGAGGAGGATCTTGAACGGCAGGGAGATCACGACCGGCGGCAGCATCACCATTCCCATGGCCATCAACGTCGCCGAGACGATCATGTCGACGACCAGGAACGGGATGAATATGATGAATCCGATGATGAACGCCGCTCGCAGCTCCGACACGATGAACGCTGGCGCCAGTGTGGTGATGGCGACTTCGTCGGGGGTGGTTGGCGGCGTGTCGGGGCTCATCGCAATGAACATTG
This sequence comes from uncultured Acidimicrobiales bacterium, assembly GCA_937969565.1. Classification (GTDB taxonomy): domain Bacteria; phylum Actinomycetota; class Acidimicrobiia; order Acidimicrobiales; family SHLQ01; genus SHLQ01. Next base: position 9,135 of record CALBVR010000049.1, read on the forward strand.
CAAGGTCGTCCTCGCGGACCTGGGCGAACATGAACTCGCGGAACGGCTCAACGCCGCGGTCGTAGGCTTCGCCGAATTCGATCTGTCCGTCGAGGTAGGGCTGCAGCGCCGCGTCGTTGGCCTCGGAGAGGGTGGGGGCCATCACGAAGAGCGTGAGGAACACCGCCAGACCGATGATGACCTGGTTCGGGGGCACACCCTGCAACCCGAGTGCATTGCGGGTCAGGCCCAGCACGATGACGATGCGGGTGAAGGAGGTGGCGACGATGAGGATCGTCGGCACGAGCGCCAACGCGGTGAGGACGACGATGATCGAGAGCGCGGAGTCTTCCGTGCCAGCGGTGTCCCCTCCCGGTTCCTGAGGGGTTCCGACCTCCGGTGCGCTTGGCGCCTGGATCGGTGTGGGGCCCTCGTCGGTGGAGGGTTCGGGATCGATCGGCGCCGTCGGCTCGTTCGAGAGAATGTCGTCGATCGTCCCGTCGTCGATCTGAGCGCCGGTTGCGCTCGGCGCGACGAACAGGGTCAGGAGCGCGACAAGGACTGCGACGCAGGTGCGCCATCGATGCCGTTGCTCTTCCGAGTCTTGTTCCGCCATGGTGTGTCGTCGTCCGCCGTCGATGGTCTCAGTGACGAACCGTGCGCTCTCGCAGCGCATCGAGTCGGCCGGACAGCCCGGAGCGTCGCTCGGCGTCTTCGTCATCCCGAAGGTCGATCGTCGATTCCGCTTCGGACGATTCGATCGACGTGGAGGCGATCGGGGCGATTGCCTGTTCGGTCACACCGAGAACGTGTTCGGTGTCGCCATGTCGGATCACGACGATGGCGCCGGAGCGCCCGACCGCGTGGCGTTCGATCACTTCGACTCGCTGCGCCGGGTTGCTGCGCCGGCGACTCTTCATCCGCCACTGGCTTGCCCATTTGAGGATGAACAGTGTTGCGCCCAGCACGCCGAGAACGACCACGATGCTGACGAGCGTCGGAAGAATGGCCATGCCTGTCATGTCACGCTCCGCCCTTTCCACCCGCCGCAAACTCGAGGAGGGTGACCACCACGACACACCCGCTGTGTCGTGCGTACCCATCGGACGAGGGGTTCGAGACATGAGTCCGACGGACCAGATTCTGACCCTTCGCTGGGCTGATCAGTCCGGGCCGATCGGCTGCGTCAGTGGGCCGAAAGGACCTCGGTGACCGAGAGCATGCGTCGGCCGGCCGTGTCGTCGACCGAGCCGCGGAGAAACTCTCGATTGCCGCTGCGAACGGTGACCTCATCGTCGACGCCGACGTCGAAGATGACAATGTCACCGGTCGCCAGACCCTGTACTTCCGTGGCCAGCATGGGAATGCTGCCAAGGTCCACGTCGAACTGCACGGGGATTCCTGCGGCCAACTGCAGCATTTCGGCCGAGGTGCCGCCGGCGGGTCCGGCCCGGTCCGGGTCGGGAGCGAAGAGCGCGGCTTCGATCTCCACGCCGTCGATGTCGAACGACAGGTCGAGGCGAACGAGGTCCGCGGCTGGAGCGGTGATCGAGTCACTCGCTCGCATCTGAATCTCGTGACCACCTGATGATGTCACGGCGGCAACCACCGGTTCGATCACCGACGGGAGCGAGCTCACGATCGCCTGCACTTCAATGGGCGCGGGCCGGCGTTCGGCACGGCTGCCAGGACCACCGAAGAAAACGTCGGCAAGGGCGACGGTGTTCTCGTCGTTCAAAAGGAGGATCGCAAGGGGTCCGCCACCGATCGTGGAGATTTCGCAGGCAACGCCATCGGTGGAGAGATCACGGGCCTTCACCGGCTCGAGGAGGTCACCGATCGACACGGTGGCTGGGCGTCGTGTCACGCCGGCCAGCGTCTCCGCGGTCAGCACCGCAGCTTCCTGGACGGCGACCGCGAGGGCCACGACGGCGTCATCGTCGAGCTTGGGCTCGCCGATCAGATCAAAGGGTTGTGCGTTGCCGTCCACCATGCCCTCGTCGGAACGAGAAGCCCCGAGATGAGTCGAACGGTTCAGATCAGCCCTTCTTGGGGCCCTTCATCGATCGGAGAAAATCGAGATCGGAAGTGCTCGCGGTTGCCGCAGCAGCGTTGGCGCCTTCCAACTCCTCGAACACCTCGAGCCGGTTCACCGGCACGGAGCGGGGAGCGTCGATCCCGATCCGGGCCTGTTCGCCCTTCACCTGCACCACGGTGATTCTGATGTCGTTGCCGATGACGATGGTCTGGCCGACTTCGCGTGTGAGAACGAGCACGGGGCGAGTGTAGCGCTCATGTCCGTCCCGATTCGTGCCGATGGCGATTCCATGAGCAACTTCGCGGTCGATGGGCTCAGTAGCGGGCTCGACACGACATCCATCATCGAACAGCTGATGGCTGTCGAACGCCAGCCGATCGTTCGGCTGGAATCTCGGCGCGGCAATTTGAACCAGGAGAAGAGCGCCTGGTCAGACCTCGACACGCGCCTCACGGCGCTGACGGATGCCATCGACGGACTTCGTGCCGATGCCGGAATCAATGCGCTCGTGGGGGAGGCGTCGAACCCCGACATCCCCATCACCCGAACCGGCGATGGTGCCGTCGGGGTGTACGAGGCGACCGTCGAGCAGATCGCGTCGACGCATCAGTTCATGTCTGGCTCGTTCTCGAGTCCCGCCGACCTGGTCGGAGCCGGTCGAGCCACCATCACGTCAGGAGTCGAGGGCATCGGCGCCACGTACGCCGACCCCGGTGCTTCCGACACGGGTCACTACTCCATCCAGGTGACGAGCGTGGCGGAGGGCACCGCCACGATCGTCTTCAACGGCGAATCCCACGAGGTTGACTCGAGCAGCTGGGTCACGTTGACCAACAGTGATGGCTCCACCATGACGCTCAACCCCGATGGCGAGTTCCAGGTCGGCACGGCGCACGTTTCCACGATGGTCACGGACGAAACCACCACGGTCGGAGCGATGGCCGTACGGCTGAGTGATCCGGGCGGCGCAGCCACTGTTCAGGTCGTCGACACGGGCGACGACGAAGGCGACGCCATGCGGCTCGTCATCACTTCTCGCGCCCCCGGCACCGACAACGCGCTCACGGTCGACGTTCCCGGCGGCTCGCTCGGAACGATGGAACAGATCCGGGAGGCCACCAACACGATCGTACGAATGGGCGAAGACCTCGTCATCGAACGAAGCGACGTCAACGTCGACGGCCTCGTTCCCGGAATGACCGTCGACCTCAGTTCGGCCGAAGCCGGCGAGACCCTGCGCGTGAATGTGACACGCGACAGCGACGCGGTGATGGAGAAGGTGCAGACCTTCATCGACGCCGCCAACGCGGTCTTCTCCGGAATCTCCGGCTACGGCCAGTCCGATCCGGAGAACGGCCAGGTCGGTCTCCTCTCGGGCGAGTCCTCGCTCCGGCGCCTCGAGCAACAGCTCCGAGCCGGATTCAGTGCAGTTGGCACCGGCACCTACGTGGTCGGAAGTCAGGTCGGCTTCAACGGCACCCGGGACGGAACCGTCAGCTTCGACGAGGACACGTTCTCCGAGCTGTTGGCATCCGACTTCTCCGGACTCCAGAACTTCCTGATCGGCGATGGGTCCGACGGATACCTCGACCGCATCGAAGCGGCTGTTGAGACCGTGACCGAGAACCAGGGTGTCATCGAGAACGCAACGACGAACCTCGACGCAAACATCGACGACATCGACGACACGATCGAACGATATGAACGCCGAATGGAAGTCGTCGAAGCCGGCTTGCGTCGCCAGTTCACCGCGATGGAAACCCTGCTCGCCCAGCTCAACTCACAGAGCTCGTTTCTCGCCACCCAGCTCTGATGACGTCGGAGTGGAGCCACCTCCTCGATCGGATGGAACGTCAGGTTCGTCGCCAGGAGCGCGCGCTCGAGGCCGGTGATCCCCTCCCGGGAATCATGGCGCTCGAGGCGCCTGGCACCCCAATGACGTCGGCCGAACGTGTTCGAGCGACGGCCCTGATGCAGCGCACGGATGGCCTGATCGCGTCCACGCTGGACGCGATGAAGGCGCAACGACGCCCGAACGCATCGCCGTACGGATAATTCTCCAGAAATCGGTAAAGGGCGGATCGCCGTACGCCGAACCCTCTTGTGCCTGCAGGAAGCGGGCGGACGGATCGGGCAAGCCGGTCCTGAACCATCAAGGAGGATGCAGGACTCATGAGTCTGCAAATTAACCAGAATGCTGCGGCGATCAACGCCCACCGTAACCTCGTCGGAAACGACGCGATGTTGGGCAAGTCCCTCGAGCGTCTCTCGTCGGGTTTCCGCATCAACCGTGCGGCCGATGATGCTGCTGGCCTGGTGAAGTCCGAGACGCTGCGCTCCGAGGTTCGGGGTAACCAGCAGGCGGTTCGGAACGCACAGGACGGCATCAGCTTCACCCAGACGGCTGAAGGTTCGCTCAACGAGGTGCACGCGATGCTCCAGCGTATGAACGAGCTGGCCGTCTCGGCAGCGAACACCGCGACCAGCGATGGTACGGCTGAGCAGGCAGAGGTCACCGAGCTTCTCGCTCAGATCGACGCCATCGGCACGAACACCAAGTTCGCCGGTCTCGACGTGTTCGACGCTGCGGTCCGTACCTTCCAGGTCGGCGCCAACTCGGGTGAGACCATCGACGTGACGGTCGGTGCGCTCAGCTCGACCACCATCGGCGTGAACGCCATCGACCTGTCGGCTGACGCCGATGCCGCCATCGGCGTCATCGCCACGGCCATCGACTCGGTCTCCACCCTTCGTGGTGATCTCGGTGCCAAGCAGAACCGTCTCGAGTCGACGATCAACAACCTTCGGGTGAGCGTCGAGAACCTGGCGGCTTCGGAGTCTCGAATCCGTGACACCGACATGGCGGCGGAGATGAGCAACTTCACTCGTAACCAGATCATGGTCCAGGCCGGCACGTCGATGCTCGCTCAGGCCAACGCCGTTCCGCAGACGGTGCTCGGTCTGATCCGATAGTTCCACCTGAAC
>CALBVR010000050.1 GCA_937969565.1 uncultured Acidimicrobiales bacterium
GGTGGATCTTCTGCGCCGAGACCTGCGACTCCCACGATTCCGTCGCGTACTGCTGATTGCCCTGCTCACCGTCGTGGACTTCAGCGGCCTCGTCGGCGTCGCCGTCATCTGGCTCGTGTCGCCGCTTGGACTGCGACTCCAGTCGGAGTGGACCCAACGCCAGTACGAGTGGCTGATGCACACGTGGACGAGCCATCTCATGTGGGCGATCGGTGTGGCGGTCCCGTTGACCATCGATTCGAGCCAACTCGACGAGATCGACACCAGCGGCAACGTCGTGGTCATCGGCCGTCATCGCAGCCTGCTCGATGCCGTCCTTCCGGCGATGCTCTTCGGCGACATGGGCCTTCGGGTGCTCTACACCCTGAAGGAGGATCTGCGCTGGGAACCGAACATCGACATCGTCGGCCACATCATGCGCCATCGGTTCGTCACCCGGGCGCCCCAGGACCTCGAAGCGGAGCTCGCACCGATCCGGGAGCTCGGACGCCGCGTCGACGACCGAACGGCAGCCGTCATCTTCCCGGAAGGCACCTTCTTCACCGAGGCGCGAAAGACACGAATCGTCGCCTCCCTGGAGAAGAAGGAGCCGCACCTTGCCGAGAAGGCCAGAAACATGAACCACCTGCTGGCGCCACGACCGGCCGGCACGCTGGCCCTGCTCGACGGGGCAGCCGACGCCGACGTCATCATCTTCGGCCACACCGGATTCGAGCCGTTCGGCACGATCGGATCGATCATCAAGAATCTTGGCCCGAAGCGGCAGATCATCATCAACGCATGGCGGATTCCCCGGTCGGCGATCCCGACAAGCCACGAGGAGCTCACCGATTGGCTGTTCGATCGATGGGGTGAAATGGACCGCTGGATCGCGAATCAGCAACCGTTAGGCTCATCCGGGTGACTGCACCAGAGGTAGAGCAGAGCCTGGTCGATCTTGCCGTCGAACTGGCCACCGGTGCGGGAGCATTGACCCGCAAGTGGTTCGACCGCGGACCGGTCGAGTTCAACACCAAGGCCGACGGCTCCCCCGTGACCGAAGCCGACAAGGCCGCCGAGCGGTATCTGCGCGAGCAGATCACCCTGGCGTTCCCCACCGACGCAATCGTCGGCGAGGAAGAAGAACGCCGCGAAGGCACGAGCGGCCGGACGTGGATCATCGACCCAATCGACGGCACCAAGTCCTTCACCCACGGAGTGCCGCTCTACGGCACCCTGCTCGCTGTCCGGGACGAACACGGCCCTGCGGTGGGCGTCATCGTGATGCCGGCCCTCGACGAAGTCGTGGCGGCCGGACGGGGCCTGGGCTGCACCCACAACGGGCGAGCCTGCTCCGTCAGCGAACGCACCGAATTCGAAGGCGCCTACGCCATGACGAGCGGCTTCGACTACTGGCCGGAGTCCAGCGAAGTGGATCGCTTCATCAACAGCGGCCTCGTGACCCGCACGTGGGGCGATGCCTACGGCTATGTGCTTCTGGCCACCGGCCGCACCGACGTGATGGTCGACCCGCTGGTGAACGTCTGGGACGTCGCCCCGATGCAGGTGATCATCCCCGAAGCGGGCGGTCGGGTGACCGATCAGGCCGGCAACGAATGGGAAGACGGCAAGCACTTCCTGGCCAGCAACGGCCACGTGCACGACGCCCTCATCGACGCCGTCTTCGCCTGAGCACGCAGCTCAGCGCCACTCCTCCGGGAGCTCCGACCCGTCGGCCACGAACGTGTAGACGTTGGACGGGGGGAAGCCAAGCGCTTCCTGACAGGTCACGGCAGCCTCAGGCAGGGCCGGGTTCTCACGCCACTCGGCGATGAACTCGGCGACGGTGGCGTCGCTCGGAGACAGGTCTGCTTCGCGGTGTTGCACGCTCCACGCCGACAGTACGAGCTTCTCCGGGTGGTCGTAGGCAGTGATGAGCAGCTTGCCGTCGGCCTGGGCCATCGCTGCGAGCTCTTCGAGTTCCGCATCGGAGATCAGGTCTGGGTTGTAGGTGATCCAGACGGCTCCGTGCTCCATGCTGTGGACGGCGGCACCTTCGGCCACATCACGGTCGTAGAAGCCGCAGTTCTGCCAGAACGGGTAGTGGGCGCCCCCGATGGCGGGGCTGGTGTCGAACGAGACCGGCGGTTCGCTGACATGGTCCACGCTGTACTCGCCGTAGGGCACCGAAGTGAAGGTGGCCTCAGCCGGCTCGGCAACGGTGGTCGTCTCTGCTGCTGCCGCATCGTCCACCGTTGCGGTGGCACTGCCGCCGTCGCTGCCGGAACATGCGGCAAGCACGAGAACGAACAGGAACGGGAGCCAACGGCGCATCAGGAAAGTCTAGATGGGGGGAAAACCTGAACGGTCGGCACCCCCGAAGGAGATGCCGACCGTTTGGGAGTTCTGGAAGGACCGAGCGATGCGGATGGCCCGCTGCCCACATCACCCCCGACCAAGTGGCCGAACCGAGCGATGCGGAGAGAGCAGCCTCAGCTCAGCGGCACACCGACCGGTACTTCACCGGCGGAGGACTCGATGAGGGTGATCTGGTCCATGCGGTCGTGCCATTCGCTGCGCTCGCCGATGGCATCCACGTAGGCGGCCTTGCGGCGGGCCGAGCGGCCACGGGGCTCCGGGCGGGGCTCCTCGTCGTCCTTGGCCACGTACTGGGCCTCGATGCCTTCCTTCAGCATCTGGATGGCCTCGGAGCGGATCTGGCTGATGCGGCTCTCGGTGACGCCGAGGAACCGAGCGAGGTCCTGGCTGGTGCGGCCTTCGAGGAAGTAGCCGATGATCACGAGACGCTGACGATCCGGGAGGAGCGCAATGGCGTCACGCAGGTAGGCGTGGAGTTCGCGGGTTTCGAGCTCTTCGGAGGGCTCGATGGCGGCCTGGTCGACGAGCACGTCGACGAGGGTGAGGTCGTCATCGACATCGTCGGAGACCTCGTGTTCGAGGGCGAGGACGACGCTGCGGAACATGCGGTCACGCAGACGGTTGAGTTCGTTCGTGTCCATCGAGAGGGCTTCGGCCATCTCCTCGATGGTGGGCACGCGGCCGAGGCGGCTGGCGAGACGCTGCTCGGTGGCCTCAAGCTTGCGGGCAAGGGTGCGAACCGAACGGGGCGCCCAGTCGGCGGCACGAACCGCGTCCAGGATCGCACCGCGGATGCGCTGCGCAGCAAACCGGTCGAAGGGAACGCCGCGGCTCTCGTCGTAGCGGCGAGCCGCCTCGACAAGACCGAGGGCACCGGCACGAGCCAGTTCCTCACGCTCCACGTGGCGGGGGAAGTGGACAGCGACCTGCAGCACGATGTGCTTGACCAGAGGCAGATTGGCCTCGATCATCGCGTTCATTTCCTTGGTATCGATCTTTTCGATCGTTTCGCCCATCAGTTTCTTGCTCCCTCGAACAGTGCTGGTTGTGACTGCGGTCTACCCGCGACCACAAGAAGGGTTTCGGTGCGACTGGAGGAGAACTTGAGAAAAAACTTCAGAAAATTTGACTACGGGGATTTTGTCGGCGTTCCGTATCGGCAACTGAAGCCCAATGTGTGGGTCAAACGAATCAGTTTGGTGACAACTTCACCGCGATCCGACGAAGATCTCGGCGACCAGACCCCGGGTCTGCAGGTCGTGCAGAAAGGCCACCGGGTCGACCAGTTCGGCCAGGCCGACGGCACCGTCTGGGGCGCCGCCGGTTCGGAGCCAGTTGACGGTGGCGGCAGCGACCGCTCCGGCGGCCACGGCCGGCCGTTCTGCGCAGCCGAGGACGATCTCGCGCTGCTCGCCATCTTGTACGCCGCGCAGTTCGACGCGGACCGCGCCGAGCAGTCCTTCGGGGTGCGGCTTGCGCAACATGGGCAGGTGCATGGTGAGTCGGTCCCGGCGGGTGGCCGCCATGCGGGCGGTGATGCGATGCACGTTCGGATGCTTGCGTACGAGCAGGAGCGGGTCCCCGAGGGCGGCCCGGTAGCAGTCGGCGGACTGCACGGGCGCCGGAAACCAGGCGAGCTCCCGACCGGAGCCGCCGGCCCGTCGAACCCATTGGCCGCCTCGCCAGTCGAAACAGATGCCCTTGAGTGCCCGGTGATGCTGGCGGGCACAGGCGGGTCCGCCCGTCCCGAACTTGGACACGTGGATCTCGTTGACCTCGTCGAGCCAGGCGGCGCCGTGAGCGGCAAGCACATCGGTCAGCCCCGGCATCATGCCGGCACCGACGATGAGGGAGACGCCGGCGGTCCGGGCCCGTTCGTCGAGTTGGAGGAGCCGGCGGATGTCAGCGAGTCGGTCGGAGATGGAGATGACGTCCTGTCCGTTGTCGATGAAGCGGCGGGCTGCGGCGACGTGGTCGCCGGCGTCGATGGCGAGCACGACGGTGTCGCAGTCGGCGGGCGGCTCGGTGCCGTCGCGCCAGGCCACGTCAGGTCCGAGCGAGGCGGCCACGTGTTCTGCGAGACCGACCCGTTCGTCGACGAGGACGACGTCGGTTCGGCCGTCACCGCGAAGGAGTTGTCGTGCGATTCGGGTTCCGGTGGCGCCGCAGCCGACCACCGCGATGCGGCCCACGGTCAGCGCAGTTCGTTGCCGGAGAGTTCGCGCCACCCACCGGTGCGAGGCGGCACTCCGCCGGACCCCCGCAACCGAAGCGCCCCGGCAATGCCCGCCGCAATACCCACGGCAACCGCAGCACGACGAATCAAAAGCAGGATCTGCATGCGCAGCATTCTACGCCAGCGACCCAAAACCCCGAATTCAGCAAGACCAACCAGTTCTGTGCAGCACTGTGTGCCAAACCGACACCCCACCCTGCACAAATCCCCAACCAACAGATCTGTGCAGCACCGCGTGCCAAACCGACACACCAACCTGCACAGATTGGTCTCGGCAGCGCCCCAAAACCCAAAGAGAGCCCCGGAGGGGCTCCCGGTGGCGCGTTTTGCGTAGCAGGAGCCGTTCGCTCCGCTCACTCACCAAGTTCGACTTCGTCGAACTCGCAAGGATGGCGCGTTTCGACTGTGCGTTTTTGCGAAGCGGGAGCCGTTCGCTCCGCTCACTCACCAAGTTCGACTTCGTCGAACTCGCAAGGATGGCGCGTTTCGACTGTGCGTTTTTGCGAAGCGGAGCGCAGCAAAAAGGC
>CALBVR010000051.1 GCA_937969565.1 uncultured Acidimicrobiales bacterium
GTGAAGCTCACCTCGAAGCTGTGCATGCCTCGATAGCCGAGTGTGGGGATCGCACGTCCCTCCAACACCCCGTCGTCGACAACGTGGCGGAAGGCGTGGCCGGCGTCCGCAGGCTTCTCCACAATGAGGATGCTGAGCCCCCGGTGACCGGCAGAAGGGTCGGGGTTGGTGCGGGCCAGCACCATCAACGCCTCCGCCTTTCCGGCGAACGTGCACCAGGTCTTGGTGCCATTCAGCATCCAGCCGCCGTCCACCGGAGCTGCCGAAACCTTCAGCCCGGCCACGTCGCTGCCGTGATCAGGTTCGGTGACCGCAACGGCACAGAGGGTCTCGCCACTGGCGATGCTCGGCAGCCACCGTTGCTTCTGCTCCTCGGTACCGCCCGCCTCCAACGCCCGAGCCAGGATCTCGGGCCGAGTGATGAGCGAACCGCCTGCGCCAAGCGAAGCACGCGACAGTTCCTCCGTCGCAATCACCATGGCGAGCTGATCGTCTTCCGTTCCCGAGGCGAAACCGCCGTACGCCTCAGGGATCGACAAGCCGAAACAACCGAGTTCGGCCACACCAGCGATCAGCTCGTCGGGGATGTCGGCATCGGTCCGATGGATGTGTTCGGCCCGAGGGGCGACCTGCTCCGTTGCGAATCGTCGGAAGGTGTCGGCGACGAGGTCCAGCTCGTCTGAAAGGCCCGCCTCCGCTCGAAGCGACGCCGCCGCTGCCACGAAGGTTGGGTCGGTCGACGCAGCCACGTAGTCCCGGGTGGGGTCGAGGGCGTCGGCGGTCGCGCCCCATCGCTCGTATTGGCTCCAGACCGTGCCGGCCAGGTCGGCCAGCACCCGTCCGACGAGAACATGCGCCAGATGGGTCTCGGCCGGCTCTTCGGCCTGGTCCAGAGCGCTCGTAGCCATCGCGAGCGCGGCCGCAGCGTGTGAGACGGCGTACAGGGTGGCCTGGTCGTCGTGGGCGGCTGCTCCACGGGCTCGCAGGTGGTCGCACGCCTGGTCGACCACCGATCCAGCAACGGTCACGGCGGCACGTGCGTGTTCGAGCGACGGGGAGACCATGGCGGGAGCGTACCGCTGGGTGGCGATCAGATGATGGTCCAGCCGCCGTCGACGAACAGCGTCTGCCCGGTGATGTAACTGGAGGCCCCACTTGCCAGGAACAACAACGCTCCGTCGAGCTCGTCTTCATTGCCGGCGCGGCGCATGGGCGCGCCCTTCTCGATGAACCGGCGACCGCGGTCGTCATCGAACATCGAGTCCTCTGTCATTTCGCTCTTGAACCAGCCCGGGCCGATCGCATTGACCCGGATGTCGTGTCGAGCCCATTCCGCCGCCAACCCGCGGGTCAGGTTGATCAAGCCGCCCTTGGCGGCCGCATACCCGGGGAGGGGGAGCGGACCGGCGGCCACCTGACCGAGGATCGATGCGATGTTGATGATGCTGCCGCTGCGCCCGTTCTCGATCATCCACCTGGCGCTGCGGGCCGCCAGGTCGTACGGAGCGACGAGGTCGATCTGGATCTCCCGCCGGAAGTCGGCGACGTCATCCTCGATCGCCGGCACGATCCGGGAGATGCCGGCGTTGTTGACGACGACATCGATCGCCCCGAACCGCTCCAACGTCTGCTCCACGACATGGGGTGCGGCCTCGTCTGTGGCGAAGTCCGCCTGAACGGCAAGGGCGTCGGTGAGATCGGCGGCGAGCGCGTCCAGCCGTTCCTTTCGCCGAGCGGAGACCGCCACCTTCGCGCCCGCTGCGCTGCAGACGCGGGCGAAGCGTTCGCCGAGCCCGGAGGACGCGCCGGTCACGATCACGACTTTGCCGTCGAGACGGAACGCGGATGTCGGATCCTGAAGTGTCACTCTTGCTCCAAAGTGTTTGTCGGGGAGTCGGAGGTCGACGGTCCCAGCCGGGAGATGAAGTCAACCACGGCATCCGAGAACTTGTCATTCCGGTCACCGGCCACCATGTGCCCGGCACCGGCGACGTCGGCAAACTCCGCAGTGGGAAACTCCCGACGGAACTCCTCCACCTCGGCGTCGGTGACGAGGTCGCTTTGCCGGCCTCGGACCAACATCACCGGTACGTCGACGTTCTGCAGCGTGTCGGTCAGCAGCTGCGGATTGCGGATCTGGCGGTCCTCCGAACCGCCGCGTGCAGCCCGAATGAACGCCGGGTCCCAGTGCCAGAACCAGCGTCCGTCTCGTTCGCGGAGGTTCTTCGTGAGGCCGGAGAGGTCGCGGGGACGGGGACGATTCGGGTTGAACGCGGCGATGGCATCGGCGACCTCGTCGAGGTTGGCGAACCCCTCGTCCATGCGATCCGCCATGAAATCGACCACCCGATTCGCTCCGACGATGTTCATCCGCGGCACGATGTCGACCAGCACCAGGGCTTCGAGCGAGCCGGGCGCCACGGCGCCCTCGAGCATCAGGCCGGTGATGCCTCCGAGGCTCGCCCCGACCAGGACGGGCCGCTGCTCGAAGTCACCACACAACGAAGCGATGTCGCCAGCGATCGCCGAGAGTTCGTAGTCGCCTTCCGGCGCCCAACTGCTGTCGCCGTGCCCCCGGAGATCGACGGGAACCGCCGTGTGGCCATGGCGCACCAGCGCCCGAGCCGTGTCGGTCCAGGCGTGCCGTGTCTGTCCACCACCGTGCAGCAGCAGGACCGTGTGCCCGTCGACGCCGGGCCAGACGTCGGCGGTGAGACGGAGCCCATCGGCTGTCGTGTGGATGTGGGGGCGCACGGCAGCGGCGGTCATCGCCTCCGACGCTAGAGGATTCGGAAAGGACGCAAGAAGTTCGCACGACGAACTCCTCAGACCTCGACGTCCTTGCGAAGAAAATGCTCAAGAAGCGAAAGAAGTCCACTTGTTGCATCTGGTAGATGGTCAGAAAAAGCGCAGTAGTTGCAGAAATCCGCGAAAACTCGATTGAATTGTTGGAGATTGGGCCTCGCCTTTGCGCAAAAACGGGGCGATTGTTGTTCCACGAAGCGGTCGACCCGACCGGAACCACGGAGGTACAGGCGATGAATCCCCCACACATGATGACCACCACGACGATCAGCCCGCTCGCAGCGGAGCGTTCGATGGCATCGCAGGCGGTACTGCAGGACGACCTCTGTGACCTGACGCTCGACGAGCTTCGTGAGCTTCCCATGAGCATGCAGATGGGCCTCGACCTGTCCGCCCTCGACTGATCCACCCGCAACACCCCGCAAGCAACGAACTGAGAACTGAGAACGATGACCCCCCACATGGACACGACCTACTCCGACGCCACCGCCAACTTCGCCGATCTTCGCTCGGCGAACGGCTCGTCGTGGAATGCCATCAACCCCGAGTCGGCGGCCCGGATGCGCCTCCAGAACCGGTTCCACACCGGTCTCGACATCGCCAAGTACACGGCCGCCATCATGCGCAAGGACATGGCTGAGTACGACGCCGACAACACCCGCTACACGCAGAGCCTCGGCTGCTGGCACGGCTTCATCGGCCAGCAGAAGATGATCTCGGTGAAGAAGCATCAGGGCACCACCGACAAGCGCTACCTCTACCTCTCCGGCTGGATGGTTGCGGCGCTCCGCTCCGAGTTCGGTCCGCTGCCCGACCAGTCGATGCACGAGAAGACCACCGTGCCGGCACTCATCGAAGAGCTCTACACCTTCCTCAAGCAGGCCGACGCCCGCGAGCTCAACCATCTCTTCCGCGACCTCGATGCCGCCCGTGCCTCTGGCGACGCGGATGCCGAAGCGAAGCTGATGGACGCCATCGACAACTTCGAAACCCACGTCGTGCCGATCATCGCCGACATCGACGCCGGGTTCGGAAACGAAGAGGCCACCTACCTGCTTGCCAAGGAGATGATCCTTGCCGGTGCCTGCGCCATCCAGATCGAAAACCAGGTGTCCGACGCCAAGCAGTGCGGCCACCAGGACGGCAAGGTCACCGTTCCCCACGAGGACTTCCTCGCCAAGATCAACGCCGTCCGCTACGCCTTCCTCGAGCTCGGCGTCGACGACGGTGTCATCGTGGCCCGCACCGACAGCCTCGGCGCCGGCCTGACCCAGAAGATCCCGGTCTCCCAGGAGCCCGGCGATCTGGCCAGTCAGTACATCGCCTACCTCGAGACCGAAGAGATCTCCATCGACGATGTGAAGGACGGCGAAGTCCTCATCAAGACCGACGGCAAGCTCACCCGACCGGTGCGGATGCCCAACGGCCTCTACGCCTTCAAGCCGAACACCGGCGAAGACCGGGTCGTGCTCGACTGCATCACGTCGCTGCAGCACGGCGCCGACCTGCTCTGGATCGAAACGGCCACCCCGGATGTCTCCGAGATCGCCGGCATGGTGAACCGGGTCCGCGAGGTCGTCCCGGACGCCAAGCTGGTGTACAACAACTCGCCGTCGTTCAACTGGACGCTGAACTTCCGTGAGCAGGTGTACGACGCCTGGGAGGCGGAAGGCAAGGACATGGCGGACTACGACCGGGCCGAGCTCATGGCCGCTGCGTACGACGAGTCGCCGCTCGCCATCGAGGCCGACGCCAAGATCCAGTCGTTCCAGAGCGATGCGTCCCGAGACGCTGGCATGTTCCACCACCTGATCACGCTGCCGACGTACCACACGGCTGCGCTCTCCACCGACAACCTCGCCAAGGGCTACTTCGGCAAGGAAGGCATGCTGGCCTACGTGGCCGGCGTGCAGCGACAGGAGATTCGTCAGGGCATCGCCACGGTGAAGCATCAGGACATGGCCGGCTCGAACATGGGCGACGATCACAAGGAGTACTTCTCCGGCGACCAGGCCCTCAAGGCCGGCGGCGGAAAGAACACCATGAACCAATTCTGAGTTGACCCCGGGCCAGCCCGGACAGCAAGAACGAGAGTGCCCCGGCCACCGGCCGGGGCACTCGATGTTTTCACCCTCAGCGCGCAGCCCACCACATCGGTACCAGGTACCGATGTGGTCGCAGCACCACGTGTCGTGGGAAACCCTCGCAATCAGCAAGAAGTACGAGGTTCGCAGGCGTAAACGAAGCGAGAGGCCTCGCAGACATCCGTAGGACCACCACTCTCCGCAGTCTCGCGCCCACATCGGTACCAGGTACGGCGGCCGGCGGGTCGGAGGCCTGTCAACGCGAGAGCAGGTATACGCACGAAGGACTCGCCAGCTTCCGAGGAGCGAGGGACGAGCGACGGGCGGGGCCTCCGGCGATCCGCAGAGGAGCGAAGCGACGATTGTCGGCGATTGCGGTGCGTCAGCGGGTCGGAGGCCTGTCAACGCGAGAGC
>CALBVR010000052.1 GCA_937969565.1 uncultured Acidimicrobiales bacterium
GAGACGCGACCCCTTCACCGAGCCGGGTGAAAGTGAGACGCGACCCCCTCACCCAGGCGCGCTGCCGGTCACCCCGCACTTTGCGTTTTGTTGGGTCCTCCACTAGCAACTCGGGCAGACGCTCACACAAGGGAGAACATCATGTGGGGAATCATCGGTGCAGTCATCATGGGAACGATCATCGGCTTTGGTGGCCGTGCAATCCTTCCGGGCGGCCAGGACATCGGCCTGCCCAAGACGATCGGCCTCGGCATCGTCTCGTCGTTCGTCGTCTCGTTGGTCACCAGCGGACTCGGCTTCTTCGGTCAGGTGATCCTCGGATCGATCGTCGCCGCCGGGCTCCTCTGGCTCGCCATCAGGCAGGGATGGCTCAGCTCCACCAGCTGAGCCAACACACCTGAGACCGTTGCGACGGTCGGACGGATCTCGGCCGGAAGTGCCGAGCGAAAGACTCGTGGGCTGCTTCGGCGGTTCCGGGGATCTCGGCCGGAAGTGCCGAGCGTATGAGAGAGCCGGGCTGATCCAGCCCGGCTCTGTCGCGTCCCGGTACCCTGAACGGCGAACGAACCCACCCGAGGAGCAATCGTGAAGGACCCCGTACGCGTCGCAGTCACTGGAGCCGCAGGGCAGATCGGCTACAGCCTGCTGTTCCGGATCGCCAGCGGAGAGATGCTGGGCGCCGACCAGCCCGTCATCCTGCAGATGCTCGAGATCACCCCGGCGCTCGGTGCGCTTGAGGGCGTGACGATGGAGCTCGACGACTGCGCGTTCCCGCTGCTTGCCGGAACGGTGCAGACCGACGACGCCAACGTGGCATTCGGCGACGCCGACTACGCCCTGCTCGTCGGCGCCATGCCCCGCAAGGACGGCATGGAGCGGGCAGATCTCCTCGAGGCCAACGGCGGCATCTTCGGCCCGCAGGGCAAGGCGATCAACGACAACGCCTCCAAGGACATCAAGGTGCTCGTGGTCGGCAACCCGGCCAACACCAATGCCCTCATCGCCCAGGCGTCGGCACCGGACATCGACCCCCGTCAGTTCACGGCGATGACCCGTCTGGACCACAACCGGGCGATGACGCAGGTGGCACAGAAGACGGGAACGACCGTCAACGACGTCACGAACATGACGATCTGGGGCAACCACTCCGCCACCCAGTACCCGGACCTGTTCCACACCAAGGTCAACGGGCAGAACGCCGCCGAGATGATCAACGATCAGGCATGGCTCGAGAACGACTTCCTTCCCACCGTGCAGAAGCGTGGCGCGGCGATCATCAAGGCTCGTGGGCTCTCCTCCGCCGCCTCGGCTGCGAACGCAGCGATCGACCACATGAACTCGTGGGCACTCGGCACGCCCGAGGGCGACTGGGTGTCGATGGCGATCCCGTCCGATGGCAGCTACGGCGCGCCGGAGGGCATCATCACATCGTTCCCGTGCACCTGTGCCGACGGCGAGTACTCGATCGTGCAGGGTCTCGAAATCGACGAGTTCAGTCGGGGCAAGATTGATGCCAGCAACGACGAACTCGTCGCGGAGCGCGACACCGTCGCTGGCCTCGGCCTGATCTGAGCGACGCGACGTCTCGTCCTCGAACGCCCGGTTCGACCCTTGGTGGTCGGGCCGGGCGTTTGCGCGTCAAATGCCACGGTGGGTAGCATCGTCGGTTGGGTGGGTCACGGATGGGAATACACGGTGGTGAATGCACAACGGATCTCGGTGCGGGTCGCGCTTGCGACGATCGCGCTTGGGATCGCCCTGCTCGCAGGTCTTCAGCTGACGCAACGCACGGCGGGAGCCGCCGTTCCTGAACCCACGGAAGCGGACACGGCTCGCCTGCTCGGCTACATGTGGGCCGACGGCTCGAAGTCCGGTTCGACCTGGGACGTGAACGGGCCCAGCGGCACATCCACGCTCATCGAGTATCTGGTCGAGGAGCATGGCGGCGTCTGGGTCAACCGGGCCAAGCTCCAGTTCCGGATGCCCGCCCAGTACGACTGGCCGGAATGGACCGACGGCCTGCCTGACGACTCTGCCCGCGTTCGCGACGCCGTGCAGCTGCAGCACTTCCTGGCTGCCGTACTGGAGGCCGAGGCCTCGCTCGATGGTGTGATCTACGACCAGGCGGCGGACGACGGCTACACGGTCGGCCGGCTCGAGGAACTTCGTCAGCTCCTGCGCGACAAGGGATACAGCAGCGCTCGGCGCGTCGAATGGGCGACGCCTGACCGCGGTCAGGTCACGATCGATTCGGGAGATTTCGCTCGGCTCCGCCAGAAGCATCGGTTCGTCTGTCCAGCCGAGGGCGACTCCATCCGGATTCCCGGTGGAGAGGACTATGACCGGTACGGCAATCTTCGCTGGTTCACCGACGCCAACCGCTGGGCGGGCCTCACCCGAAATGACTGTCGCAGCGGAGTCGACGTGACTCCGGTGCCAGCGCCCGCTGGCACGTGCAGGGCCACGATCGACGCCAACGACCGTGTGACCGTCGACTGGACCTTCACTCGCGGCAACGTCGTGATCCGACGCAACGGCGCCTACGTCGACGCGGTCACCGTCTTCGGCCCGGCATTCACCGAGACGCCCGCGGATGGCACCTGGACGTACAGCGTTCGTGTGTTCGCTGGCGGGGAACAGGGCAACGCCACCTGCGGCACCGTCACGACCGGTGGTGGCGAGCCGCCAGTCGGTCCGCCCGCGAACGGTTGCGTGGCCAGCGCGGTCGGCGGAGGCGTGCAGCTGAGTTGGGACGACTTCGGTGTCACGCCCTACGTGGTGCGCCGCAACGGGTCGTGGGTGGAGACCCTCAACGCAACCAGCACGGTCGTGTCCGGATCGATCGACGATTCGTTCGTCATCCGGCGGCGCGTCGGCGGGACGATCGTCGACGTCGCCTGTTCGGCGAACGGTGGCGGTGTCGAACCGTGCTCGGTGACCGCAGTGAACGGCGGCGTGCGGCTGGACTTTGCGGCGATCGATGGCGTTTCCCGCCGGGTCGTTCGGGTGAACGGTTCGTGGCTGGCGACGCTTGATGGGCTCACGAGCTTCACCGATCCGAATGGTGATACGGGAGACAGCTACGTCATCCGGCATCGCATCGGGGCGGATCGAATCGACATCGCCTGCATATGAACCTCCGCCGATTCGACGGCGTGCTGCTCGTGCTCGTCGGCGCGCTCTTCGCGCTGCTGATGGTGGGAATGCCGCCGGTTGCCGCGGACGGACCGGACGAGGCACAGACCGCACGGCTGCTGGGTTACCTGTGGGCGGACGGAGCGCACGAGGCCGGAGTTTGGGACGCCACCGCTCCGAGCGGTGCGCGGTCACTGATCGAAGAGTTGGTGGAGGCGCACGGTGGTCTCTGGGAAGATCGAACCGAGCTCCAATTTCGGCTACCTGAGCCCTGGAACTGGGAGGACTGGCCGGAGGGTCTTCCCGACGACGACGCAGCGACGCGTGCAGCCGTGCGCAATCCGCACTTTCTCGCCGCGCTGCTGGAGGGAGAGGGAGAGGTCGGCGGCGTCCTCTACGACCAGGACATCTGCTGCACGGCTGGCTTCACCCGCGGCAGGATGGTCGACCTGCAGCAACTGCTCCTCGATCGCGGCTATTCCTCCGCCTCGATTCGAACGATTGGCAATCCGGACAGCGGTGAGGTGTTCATCGACGAGGCGGACTTTGCCGAACTGCGGGCACAGCATCGCTTCGTTTGCCCGGCGAACGCGGGCGCGATTCGAATCCCCGGTGGGACCGACTGGGACCGTCACGGTCCGCTTCGCTGGTTCGGCGAGGACACCCGGTGGGCCGACCTCGTCCGGACGGACTGCGTCGAGGGGGCGTCCGTCGTACCCGCCACCGCGCCGGCGGGTACCTGCACTTCCACGGTTGAGACGAACGGACAGGTGGTCCTTCGATGGACGTTCACCCGCGGCCGCGTCGACGTGTATCGC
The DNA here is from genome assembly GCA_937969565.1 of uncultured Acidimicrobiales bacterium. Classification (GTDB taxonomy): domain Bacteria; phylum Actinomycetota; class Acidimicrobiia; order Acidimicrobiales; family SHLQ01; genus SHLQ01. The sequence goes on from CALBVR010000052.1 coordinate 3,954, forward strand.
GACGGCGCGCTGCGAGCGGTCGTGACAGCGGCCGACGGCAGCTGGCGCGAACGTCCGTCCGAGGGAACCCACACGCATCGGTTGCAGGTTCGCTCCGCTGGAGCGGGTCGATCCGTTTCCTGCGGCACGGTCCTCGTGCAGACCGCACAACCACCGGCGCTGTGCCGCGGACGGGTGCCAACCATCGTGGGCACCGACGGAGCGGATCGGCTCTGGGGTACCGACGGGCCGGACGTGATCGACGCCCGCGGCGGAGATGACATCATCCACTCGCTCGACGGCGACGATGTGATCTGCGCGGGCACAGGCTCGGACATCGTGATGGCCGGTGCCGGCCGGGACGCCGTGACGGGCGGTCGGGGTTGGGATCGGATTCGTGGAGGCGCCGGCCGCGACCGCCTCACGGGCAGCGCCGGAAACGACACGCTGATCGGCGAGGCAGGCAATGACCGGTTGATCGGTGACGCCGGAAGCGATCTTCTCGTCGGAGGAGGCGGGCGCGATCGGCTCTACGGGCGGGCCGGTGACGATCGCATGGAAGGCGGTCGAGATCGTGATGTCTGCGCAGGTGGGCCCGGTACAGACAGTGGTTCTGCTGGATGTGAAACCCTGACTGGGTGAATCTGCCCACAGGTGGGTTCATTTGACCACCACGTGGGGTAGCGCCCGACTGTCGATCCACTGCCGCACGCGGCTATTCTCCGTTTTGGCGGTCGGAGGAGGCATGCGCGTGCGCGTGGGTAGAGGTGTCAAAGCGGCGGTTCTGTTTCTGGGTGTGATCCTCGGATGGTTCGCGCTTGCCCAGGGAGCGAACGAGCGGGTCGACGCCCAGGCGGGACCAACGCAGGACGAGACCGCACGGCTCCTCGGCTATCTCTGGGCGGATGGCGCCTACGACGATGGCGTTTGGAACGCAAACGGCCCCAGCGGTGCGGGCTCGCTGATCGAGTACCTCGCGGCCACCCACGGCGCCACCTGGATCGATCGGGCCAAGCTCACCTTCCGTCTACCGGCGCCCTACGACTGGGCGGACTGGAAGGACAACCTGCCGAACGACGATGCGGCCACGCGGGCGGCCGTCCGCAACCCACACTTCCTGGCGGCCGTGCTCGAAGGGGAGGGTTCCACTGCGGGCCTCGTCTACGACCAGAGCCGCTGTTGCACTCCGGGTTTCACCCGCGGTCGGATGGTCGAGCTCGAACAACTGCTGCAGGACCGCGGTTACGAGTCCGCCACGATCGTCACGTTCAACAACGAGGACAGCGGTGAGGTTCGCATCAGCGGAAACGACATCACCGAGCTGCGCCAACAACTGCTGTTCGTGTGTCCGGCCAACGCCGGCTCCATCCGCGTGCCCGGCGGCGAGAACTACGGCCAGTACGGGTCGATTCGCTGGCTGGGAGCGAACTCGCCCTGGGTCGGTCTCACCCGAACCGACTGTCAGAACGGTCAATCGGTCACGAACGTGCCGGCGCCATCCGGCGCCTGCAACGCGACTGCGCAGCCCGACGGCTCCGTCGAACTGGTTTGGACCTTCACCCGCGGCGACATCTCGATTCGTCGGAATGGGACCTACCTCGAGATGACCTCGGCGCTGGATTTCCGATGGACGGAGACCCCGCCCGTCGGTGTGCACCAGTACAACGTTCGGGCACTCGCCGACGGCCTTCGCACCGATGTGGACTGCGGCACCGTGGACACCGCCAACCCGCCGGAGCCCCCAGCGCCGGAACCAGAACCCGAACCGCCGGCCCCCGAACCGGAGCCGGAACCCCCAACACCTGAACCGGAGCCTGAGCCCCCAACGCCAGAGCCAGAGCCCGAACCTCCGGCGGCTGAACCGGAACCCGAAGCGCCCGCCCCCGAACCGGATCCTGCGGACGCGGATCCGGAACCAGCGGCGCCGGCCCCGGAACCCGAAGATCCAGATCCCGCGCCCGCCGACCCGGATGCGCCGGTCGCGGCGCCCGCCGATCCGGTCCCGGTCAACGAGCCGGACGCGCCTGCGGCGGCCGCTGTCGCCGTCGACGCCGAAGTGGCTGCAGACGTGGAACTCTGCCGTGGCCGGGTGCCGACAATTATCGGGACCGATGCCGCCGAGACCATCAAAGGCACTCCGGGCGACGACGTCATCCATGGCATGGGTGGAAATGACCTCATCTATGGCCTGAGCGGCAACGACATCATCTGCGGCGGCGCAGGCGTTGACGCCATCTATGGCGGCGATGGGCGGGACATCATTCTCGGCCAGGGCGGCAACGATTGGATCGAGGGCGGAACCGGGCGAGATCGGATCTCGGGCGGCAATGGCGGCGACAACCTCGCCGGCAACGGTGGCGGCGACCGCGTGCTTGGCGGCGCCGGGGACGATGAGATCGATGGTGGCGGAGGCAACGATCGACTCGACGGACGAGCCGGTGATGACGTCATTCGCGGTGGTTCGCTGAACGACAGTTGTCGCGGTGGCGCCGGGCTCGATGTGTTGCTGGCGACCTGCGAGGATCTCGCTCCCTGAGCGCAGCTGAGGCGCCTACTTGAGGAACTTGCTCGTCGTGTTGTCCGCCAACACCTTTCCGTTGGTCTGGCACGAGGCGCAATAGTTGACCTGATATTTGGTGTAGCTGACCTCGCGGATCGTGTCGCCGCAGCGCGGGCACGGGTCGTCGGTGCGGTTGTGCACAGCAGACGGACGCTTGGCGGATGCGACGATTTCTGTCTGCGCCCGCTCGAACTCGAGACTCCGGTCGATGCAGGTGGTGATGGCTGCATGGAGGCGCTCGACCTGTTCTGGCGTGAGTTTGCCGGTCGATGCGAACGGAGAGAGTTCGGCCTCGTGGCACACGTCGTTCGCGAGCCGCCGGCCGATACCGGCGAGAATCGTCTGTCGGCGCAAGAACCCGTGGAGCCGCATCGAGTGCTCGGAGAGGAGCTCCTGCAGTTGCTCGACCGAGAGCGTGTCGGCGTCCGGGCCGAGGTGGTCGAGTTCGTCGATGTCGTGCAGTTCGGTCCCCGGTGCCAGCACCCAGACACCGGCGCGTTTGTCTGATCCGGCCTCGGTCAGGAGCAGGGCCGAGCCGTCATCGAACGTCCACCGGGCCTGACCGTTTCTGGGCTTCGCCGCCTGCTTCGGATCGGGCTTGAGGCGACCGCCCTGCATGAGATGTACGAGAAAGCCGATCTCTTCGAATTGCAAAACCAGGTACTTGCCCCGGGTCGTGGTGGACACGAGGGTCTGCCCGACCGCGTCGGACGGGTCGGGCGAGAAGGTCTTCAGGACGTAGAAACTGATCGGGCGGAACTTCTCCAGCCGGCGACCGGCGAATTCGTCCGCGAGCCGCTCGGCGTGCGCCCGAACCTCTCCGATCTCAGGCACTGCGACTCCGAAGCAGCTTGGAGAGCAAGTCGCCGTGGGCGAGCAGCTTCGAGATGTCGCCGTCGATGACCAGCCGCCCGGTGAGAAAGGCGTGTTGTGCATGCAGCGAACCGTCCCGAAGTGCCTGGGCGGTGGCTGCGTCCTGTCGGAGCGTCACATCGGCACGGTCGGCCGGGCCGGTCACGGAAGAAACGCGGCCGTTGGCGATCTCGAGGTGCCACACTTCGTCGCCATCGTCGTCGGTGACGTGTTGCTCGATCACCAGATCGACGCCGTCGAGATCGACGGTTGGATCGAGGCGGTCCAGCGCTACGGCTGAGTGATCGGCGAACGAGTTCATGGTCCCAGTCTGCCGCAGTCGGCCCGAGCCTGCGAGACTGCGGTGGTGAGCGCAGCACACCCGATTGGGAGCGAACGCCTCCACGAGTCCACCGGTCATCCGGATTGGATCGAGGTCTGGGACAACTGGTTCGTCGTTCCGGGCGAGGGCATCGGTGGTTACGTGACGCTCACGATTCGGCCGGCGGACGGCGTCAGTTGGTACTGGGCATCGCTGATCGGCCTCGGTCGGCCGTTGGTCACCGTCCTTGCCGACGACGTGCCGCTTCCCAACGGCGGCTCGATGGAGCTTCGTGGTCCGGGGATCTGGACCGAGACGACCGTTCTGCGGCCATTCGAACACCTGACCACGGACCTGGAGGCTTTCGGCGTCGCCGTCGACCCCCCGACCGATGTGTGGACCGGCGCCTACGGCGATCGGATCGCCGTGGGTCTCGAGCTCGATTGGGACACCGAAGGAAGCCCCGGGCCCTCGCCGACACCGGGAACCGACGGGTATCGGCTGGTCGGACGGATGCACGGCGAAGTCCTCCTCGGCGACGAACGATGGGAGCTCGAGGGCATCGGCGTGCGGGATCACTGGTGGGGTGTGCCGCGGTCGGCGGCCAACTGGCGAGGCTGGGCGGCCCGAGACGGCGAATTCGTGCACTCCGATGGCGGTCCGCTCGACCTCGATCTGGACGCGATCGTTCAGACGCTGCCCACCGGCACGGTGCATCCGGGCCTCACCATTGCCGGCTGGGCGCCCGCAGGCGGCGGCGGGCGACGGCACGCTCGTGCCCTGGTGATCGACGACCGCGGCGCGGGCTGGTTCGAAATCGTCCGTTGACGGCGCCATCGAGGCATCGCCCACGGCTCCGCTCAGGAAATGGTGGCTGGTTCCCGGTCGGCGTGCTCGGCCGGTCGGACCATGGAAGAGACCGCCACGACCGCGACGGCGGCAACCACGGCGAGCACGATCGGCAGAACCCAGGGAGCGCCATTCGGCATCTCGAGTCCGGTGCCCGGGATGGTCTCGTTGGCTTCGCGTTCGATGATGCCGACACCGTGGGGCCATGGCCACAGCACCCGCAACGAGCCGAACATGAGCCCGATGAGCACCGCCATCACCAGATCGTGGTGGTTGTCGAGCAGGTGGTTGAGCAGCGAGGAGAAGAGAGCAAGACCGATGATGGCGCCAATGCCGACGAAGGCGATGTCGGCGATGGCACGTTCATCGACGGCGCCCAGCACTGCGGCGTACATCCCGATCATGAGGAGAATGAACGAGCCGGAGATGCCCGGCAGGATCATTGCGCAGATGGCGAGCGAGCCGGCCCCGACGAGCATGATGGGGGAGGGGTCGAGCACCGGTCCGGACTGGAGTCCGAGCAGGGCGAACATCACGACGCCCACACCGAGGACGATTCCACCATGGAGCGCGGTGGCGTTCTTGAACAGATCCTTGGCCACGATGATCGAGCCGATGACGAGGCCGAAGAACAGCCCGGCCATGGTTTCCGGATGGTCGTGCAGCGCGGTCTCGATGAGGCCGGCGAGGATCAGCACAGCGCTGCCGAGCCCGGCGGTGAGCGGGAGAAGGAACATCCAGTCGACCGACTTCATGCGTTCGACAAAGCCGCCCACGTCGCCGCGGCACAGTCGACCGAGCGCCTTCGAACCGAGACCGATGTTGGTGATGAGGTCGTTGTAGATCCCGAGGATCAGCGCGATCGTTCCGCCGGACACGCCAGGGACGACGTCGGACGCGCCCATCGCGAATCCGCGGGCAAACTGAGCTCCGATTCGTTGCAGCATCATGTAGAACCTATCGGCTGCACAGATCAGGGATTTGATGACAGATTCATTTCGACCGATTCGCCCCGATGTGGCCGGGTTGCGCCCCGTGGGCCGGTTGCTTCTGCACGCGGAGTGGTACGAGTCCGAGCGAGAAGGCGGCGCAGCGGATCCGGTGCTGTTGTTGAGCGAGGCCGAGGCGCCCTCCACCCGCTGGCCTGATCCGTTGATCGCTCGTTTGGTGGAGACGGTTGGGCCGGTGCTCCGGTTCGACACGAGGGACAGCGGGCGCAGCGAGTCTGATGATCAACCGTTCACACTCGACGATCTGGCCGCCGATGCCGTCGAGGTGCTGCGCGGCTTTGGCGCCGATCGGGCGCATGTGGTCGGCCGATCGATGGGCGGGATGGTCGCCCAACTCCTGGCGCTCGACCACCCCGACGCCGTTCGGTCCATGACATTGCTGTCGACGACCGGTGGCGAGGACGACGCGCTGCCGGAGCCGGCGGAGTGGCTGGTCGAGAAGATGGCCGCCCGCCATCTCGGATCGCCCCCGGTCGATGCGGACGAACGAATCCAGTGGACGGTCGAACAGTGGGAATGGTTCGCCGGCACGAGAATCCCCTTCGACCACCGGGCAGCCACGATCCGCGCGACCGAGGAGCTTGCGTGGTGGCGTGCAACATCCGGTCATGGGCATGCGGTGGTCGAGGCGGAGCCGCGCTGGAGTCGGCTTGCGTCAGTACGAGTCCCAACGCTGGTGGTGCACGGCACGGCCGATCCGGTGCATCCGCCGGATCACGGCCTCCGGCTGGCATCCGTCATTCCGGGTGCGGGGTTGGAGCTGATCGAGGGGTTGGGTCACGAGTTGCCGGATGCGCTGTCGGACCAGCTTGCCGACCTGATCGGCCGGCTTGCCGCCGAGGTCGCATAACGACGAAACCCCGTCCGGTGGCGGACGGGGCTTCGCAGTTCCGTTCAAGTGTCGAGTCGTCTCGCTGTCGTTCCGATTGGCGTAGTGCCGTTGGTGAGAGAACGTGAGGGGACCGGCTCGGCGTCGAACGGTTCTTGGTGTTGTGGCTGGTTGTGATTGCGTGGGGCAATCGCTGGCATCACGGGGGACCACGCACCGAAGCGTTGGTGGATGTGGGCGTCATATCACTCCTCCTCCGCTCTGTGTGGTGTTGGTACGGGTTCCGCTTTCCGCTTTTCACACTTCGTGGGGTTGACCACTCAATGTGACCACGGTCACGTCTCCGTGACTGAGGTCACTCTCGCGGATCTTTCGAGCGATGTCAAGACGACCCCGCTGCGCCTGTCGTGTCGGGCGAATCGCTCTAAGATCGCCTCGGTCGGGCGAGGGCCCGGCCAAACCATCCGGAGGATGCTGACGATGATCCACACTTCAACCCTGCCCGACGTCGAACTCCCCAGCGGGATTTCGATCACGGCCTACACCTTCCGAATGGTTGACGAGCTGGCCGACAAGCCGGCGATCATCGATGGCCCCAGCGGCCGCACCCAGACCTACGCGGAGCTCTTTGCCGGCATCAAGCTCATCGCCGGCGGCCTGGCCGCACGCGGCTTCGGGCCCGGCTCGACGCTCGGTCTGATGGCACCCAACATCCCGGAGTACGCCTCGTTCTTCCACGGCGCCGCGTGGGCCGGTGGCACCGTCACGACCATCAACCCCACCTACACGGCATCCGAAGTTCGTCATCAGCTCCAGGACTCCGGCTCCACGATTCTCGTCACGATCTCGATGTTCCTCGATGTGGCCCGCGAGGCGGCCGAGGGAACCGACGTCACGGAGATCTTCACGATCGATCCGGTCGAGGGCGTGCCGTCGATGTTCGATCTGCTCACCGAGCCGCCGCTCGAGAACCAGGTTCCCGTCGACACCGACTCCGTGCCCGTGGTCCTGCCGTACTCCTCGGGTACGAC
>CALBVR010000053.1 GCA_937969565.1 uncultured Acidimicrobiales bacterium
TGAGCGCCTGGGCGAACGGCGCGTAGGCAAGACCGTGAAACCCGGTGGCGTGGCAGATCAACAACGGTGACCCATCGCCACCCAGGTGATGCAGCGCAACCTCGACCCCGTCGGTCGAGGCGACTCGCTGAGTTGTCGCCCGGGCCACGGCGACATCGACGGCTGCAGGCTCGCTCGCCAACGGGCTGCGTTCGACATCGATCCGCAGGGCACCGTCGTCGGTCCGGCCGACCGATCGCACGACGTAACGAACGTCCGAGGCGTCGATCGAAATCGACGAACCCGTCGAAAGGTCGTCCGGCACCGCCCGGGTACCGATGTCCTTCCCGGAAAGGACCAGATGGGCGTCGACTCGGCTCATGCTCCCGATTCCATCATGGACCACGACGAAAGGGCACGATCCAGCAGTGATCCCCGGAGTTCGTGGAACCGCGCCACCGCGTCCACGCCCGGCCAGTCCGCGGGAAGAAGTTCGTGCGGCAGGTCGGGGTCGAGTGAGGGGAACCGTCGCCATCGGTGGACGAGTGCCGCCAACTCGACCGCGGCGTCCTCGGCTGCCCCCGTGCTGACCGCCGGCGTGTCCTCGAGAAAGGCCTGGTATTCGGTGCTCAACGCCGGGAGATCCCACGCTTGCGATGCGAGATCGGCACCATCGCCAAGCGTTCCCAACTCGGCGACGAATGAGGTCGCCCGAACGTCGAGGTCGCGCAGCAGCGGCTCCACGGCAGCCTCCTGCTCGGCCCACGGCGACAGCCAGACCCCTTGCCCGAGCGAACCGAAGCCGGCCCAGCGCAGACCCACGCTCATCCGGTACCTCACCTGACGCTCCTGCTCCGGAACGCTTGCAAGGAGCACGGACCAGCGTCCGTCCCACGTTTTCGTTGCGCGTCCAAAGCCGTAGATCCGCAATGCTCCGGAGCTCAGCAGAGCCGTGGATGCCGGCGTGAGGGACCAGCGAGTTTCGCGGCCCACCCGTTCCTTGGTGAGCCAGCCGCGGTCATGCATTCGTGCCATCGCCTGCCGACTCGCCTTCGGTTGGACGCCGAGGCCATCCATCACGCTGAGCAGGCTGCGGGTCCACGCCGAGCCGCCCGCCGGCAACACGAATTCGCCGAGTACGGTCGTCAACAGCGACCGACTCGACTCTGCGCTCGCGCTTCCATCCCGGTTCGCTCCGAGGATGGCGGCGATCGAATGGTCCACGGATGGCTGGCGATCGTCGATGGATGCAGTGTAGGACGGAGCAGAGAACCCGTCGCCAACGGAGGGGGCAAGGTGGAGGTTTCGGAGCCGGTGATGCGCACAGTCTCCGTCGGCGACGCTCACCTGACGACGGCCATTTGGGGAGATGGGGTTCCCGACATCGTGCTGCTGCACGACGGGCTCGGCTCGATCACGCAGTGGAGAAGCGTGCCCGCGGCGATTGCCGCACGTACGGGACGAAGCGTCCTCGCCTACGACCGCGCCGGGCATGGCGCCTCGACACCGGTCCCCAATGGAGCGCATCCAGCAGATTGGATGACCCGCGAGGCAGACCGGCTCGACGGGATCCTCGAAGCGGTCGATGCCACGCATCCGCTGGTGGTCGGCCATTCCGATGGAGGAACGATTGCACTGCTGCATGCCATCGCCCATCGCCGGGAGAGCCGGATCCTCCTGCTCGCTGCGCACAGCTGGGTCGAACCGGCGGCGGTGAGCGAAATTCGTCGGCTTCGAGGCAACAGCGCGGCGGTCATCGCCGGACTCGCCCGCCACCACGACCACCCGGTCGAGCTGTTCGAGGCGTGGAGCGGCGCCTGGACGAGCGACGCATTCGCCTCGTTCGACATCCGGGATGCGCTGGCCGCCATCGCCGTCCCGGTCCATGTCGTGCAGGGCGACGCCGACGAGTTCGCCACGGATGCGCAGGCGGTCGAAACCGCTGCAGCGATCGGCGAATCGGCTCGGTGTTCTCTGCTCCCGGGCGTTCGCCATCTGATCCATCACGATGACCCTGACCTCATCGTCGAACTCGTCGAAGCGGAGATGACAGCGATGTAGCAGGCACCGCCAACCCCACATTCCACGTTTTCTTGACGAATGACGATGAATTCGTAGACTGTTGGAAAGGGGGCAACATGACCGAGCCAAACATCGACTTCGCCACGGACCCGACCGACTACCGCCACTGGCGGCTCGACGTCGACGGATCGGTCGCCACGCTCCAGATGCAGGTGGACCCGCAAGGCGGCATCCGCGGCGACTACGAACTCAAGACGAACTCCTACGACCTCGGCGTCGACATCGAACTGCACGACATCGTCCAACGCCTCCGCTTCGAGCACCCCGCGGTCAAGACCGTCATCCTCACCGGAGGCCTCGACAAGATCTTCTGCGCCGGCGCCAACATCCAGATGCTCGCCGGAGCAAGCCACGGTCACAAGGTCAACTTCTGCAAGTTCACCAACGAAACCCGCAACGCCATCGAAGACGCTTCAGCCAACTCCCAGCAGGTATGGATCGCCGCCGTGAACGGCACGGCCGCCGGTGGCGGATACGAGCTGGCGCTCGCCTGCGACGAGATTCACCTCGTGGACGACCGATCATCCGCCGTCTCGCTTCCCGAAATTCCGCTCCTCGCCGTGCTTCCGGGAACCGGCGGCCTCACACGCGTCGTCGAAAAGCGCAAGGTCCGGCGCGACCTCGCCGACGCGTTCTCCACGCGCAACGAGGGCGTGCGCGGCCAAACCGCTGTCGATTGGGGGCTCGTCGACGGCATCGCACCGGCGTCCTCCTTCGACGCACACATCGCCCAGCGATGCGAGATCCGGGGAGCCGAATCCGACCGGCCCGACACGGCCGGGATCGCCCTCGCCCCCCTCCAGCGCACCATCGAGGAAGACGTCATCCGCTACGGCACCCTCACCGTCGACATCGCCCGCAACACGAACGCCGCCACCATCACCCTCGCCGCGCCGACGACAGCCCAACCGACCGATGGCGCCGGCCTTCACGCCGCCGGCCCGGACAGCTGGCTCCTGCAGGCGGCACGAGAACTCGACGATGCAATCCTCCATCTCCGGTTCAACGAGACCGAGGTCGGGACCTGGGTGTTCCGCACCACGGGCGACGCCGATGCCCTCCTCGCCGCCGAAGCCCCGCTCCACGACGATGCTGATCACTGGCTCGTCCGGGAAGTCCGGCTGCTCTGGGCCC
>CALBVR010000054.1 GCA_937969565.1 uncultured Acidimicrobiales bacterium
GGGCGTGACATGACCACCGTGCCGGACTGGGCTCCTGCTGCGGTGACATGGTCGACGAGGAGACTCTCGACCTCGAACTGGACGGTCCGGTCCAGCGTGAGGATCAGCGAGGAACCCTCGGTCGGCGTGACGAGTTCGTAGCGTCCGTTCGGAATGGTGAGTGGCTGCCCGCCACCGGAGGCGAGGCCCCGCTCCACCACGACCCGACCGGCTTCGCCCGTGAGCAGCTCGTCGTACTGCTTCTCCAGCCCGGACACGCCGACGCCGTCGACGTCGGTCCGACCGAGGATCGCCCGAGCGACCTCGCTACCCGACGGGGTGAGTCGGGCCTGTTCCTCCAGCGTGTAGATGCCGGGAAGTTCGAGGTCGACGATGGCCGCCACCATCTCGTCGTCCAGCTGGCGGGCCATCCAGGCGAACTTTGCACCGTCGTTCGACAGCCGTCGCGTCAGCAACTCGACGTCGCCCTCGGCGTCTTCGCCGACGGCAGCCACGATCGCCGCTGCGGTCGCCGCCGGGTCCGTGATGACGCGGGGATCGGCCCAGATGCTCTGCCGGGCGCTCGAGACGACGAGTTCCACGTTGTTGCGGTCGAGAATCGCTCCGCGTTCAGCGGCGAGCGGAGCCGAACGAATCCGCTGGTTTTCGCCGTGCTCGACGTAACGCTCGGGGTGCAGCACCTGCAGGGAGACGAGCCGCCAGATCATGAGCGAGCCCACGCCGACGATCAGCACCGCCAACGCGGCGAAGCGCCACCCCGAAAAGCCGTTGCGGGGCGGCGTGCGAACAAGATGGACGAGTCCGGAGATGGCGGTCATGGCTCATCGCCTCCGTCACCGGCGTCATCGTCTCCGGAGGACTCGGTGTTCGGCTCAGGCGCGGCCTCGGGCTCCGGCTCGGGTGCGGGCTCGGGCTCGGGCTCGGGCTCGGGCTCGGGCTCCGGTTCCGGTTCCGGTTCCGGTTCCGGTTCCGGTTCCGGTTCCGGTTGGGGCAACAACCACTCAGGAAGCGTGGCGGGGCCGAACGGGTTGCCGGCCGGAGGCAGCCGCACGCTGGCCACCTCCGGGTCGATTCCCGGGAGATAGCGCCGCTCGCCGGGGCGAATCATGCCGATGCGCTCGACGGCGGACTCGAGGATCCGATCGGGCGCCTCGAGTTCGATCACGTCCAGTCGCAGTCGCCGGTTCTCGTCCCGGGCGTCGTCGAGTTGCCTATTCACGGCATCGAGCTGCACCCGGTTCTGCACGATGAAGGTCTGGAGCACGACGATGCCGAGCAGGGACCCGAACACCACGACCAGCGCCACAGCGGCGAACGAAAGCTCGCCGGACTTCAGCGCAGGGAACTTCTCGCGAACGTCCACTGCGGCCCGGCCGATCACCGCCCGCAGCGAGCGGGTCCCGGAGTCAGCCATCGGCCCTCCCCGTCCGCCGAATGGCGCGCAGCCGTGCACTCTTCGCCCTGGGGTTGCGCTCGATCTCTTCCTCGGATGGCGTGTGGGCACCCCGCCAGAACCACTCGAAATCGGTGGTGATCGGGAGTCCAGCGGGCGCGTTGCCGTCGATCGCGTCTCGCATCCGGTCCTTGATGATCCGGTCCTCGCCGCTGTGATAGGTCAGCACGAGCCCGATGCCACCGACGGCGAGTCGGGCGATGAGTGCATCGATCGAGGACGACAGGATCGACAGCTCGGCGTTGACTTCGATGCGGATGGCCTGAAAGCTCCGCTTCGCCGGATGTCCGGGCGCCCGGCGTGCGGCCGCGGGCACGGCGTCTCGGATCACGTCGGCGAGCTGGGCGGTGCCCGAGATCGGCCGGTGGGCCAGGATCGCTCGGGCGATCCGTGGCGCATGGCGCTCATCGCCGTACGAACGCAGCACGTCGATGAGCTCACCGAGGTCGTAGCCATTCACCACATCGGCGGCGGTGAGTGCCCGAGTCCGATCCATGCGCATGTCGAGGGGGCCATCGTTGCGATAGCTGAATCCACGGTCCGCGTGGTCGAGCTGCGGCGAGGAGACGCCCAGATCCATGAGGAATCCGGAGATCTCAGACACGCCAGCATCGTCCAGCGCGTCCGCAGCGGCGTCGAACCGGACCGGATGGGTGTGCACCCGGTCGGCGTGAGCGGTCAGGCGCTCGCGCGCGACGGCCATGGCGACGGCGTCCTGGTCGATGCCGTGCAGCACGATGTCTTCGCGATGCTCGAGCAATGCGAGCGCATGCCCGGCGCCGCCGAGCGTGGCGTCGACGATCGCCCCTGCGGGGGCAGCGTCGAACGCGTCGAGCACCTCGTCGCGCATGACCGGGACATGAAAAAAGTCGAGGTCAGGGTCAGCCAAGGTCAGCACCGTTCACGTGTGGCGGGCAGGAAACGACGGTCGAGCAGCGTTCTCTGGTCGTCTCGGTCATTGACAGTCCCCCGGTCAGCGGGCGCACGTCGGGATTTCTCCCCCGATCGAGCTGATGGCAAGCGGGCGGAGTAGGGGCCTTCCATCTGCCAACCGGGAGACTGTCAATGAACGAGCCGTGCTCGTGCGTCGTGGTTCAGCCAGCCCTCCGAAACGTCGGTGACGTGGAGCCGGCCCGATCTAGTTGATCTTCCCCCCGGCTCGGAACTGTTCCTGCACGACTGCCGTGAGTTCCTGCTCCATCGCCTCGAAGGCGGGGCGACTCCAGATCTCGATGTAGGTCAGCGCACCGTTGATGACGACGTCGTTCTCCAGCTGGGCGAACTCGCGCAATCGGGCGGGAATGGTGATCCGCCCGGCCGTGTCCAGCTCGACCTCCACCGTGTTGGCGGCGAAGCCCCGTCGTGTCATCGGATCGAGTTCCCCCGAGTGCACCAGGGCGAGCAACCGCTCGGTGACCCTCTGGAACTCCGCTTCGGAGTACACGGCCAGGGAATTGTCCTGCGGGGCGAGGTACACCCGATCGCCGAGCGAATTCCGGAACTTGGCCGGCAGCACCACGCGGTTCTTCGAGTCCAGCGAATGCTCGTAGTGATTGACGAACACTGCTCTCCTCTCCCGTTCCGGCGTGTGCGACGTACTCCATGACGTGACACGTTATGACACTTCGCCACACATGACAAGCATTTCATGCCACATTACCCCAAAAATCCCCCATCTCACCCTCTGAAGCCACGAACACTGCGCTAGGATCGAACGTTCGTTCCCAAACGCCCGCCCAGGAAACCCTCGACCCGTCGCACCGAAATCGTTGATTTCTCAGTGGTTTTGTTGCTTCTCCGGCGTCATCGCCAGGAGGCTGGCCGAGGCGGTGGGGCGTGGTGGGAGACGCGGTGGCGCGTGGTGGGGCCCTGTCCCAGAACCGGCCCGCAGCCTCCGATCGGCCGGCGACCGGAGCGGTAGCGTGACGACGTGAGCTTTCGCCGTCGTCGTTTCGTCGAATCCGTCGAAGCGTTCCACCACCGCTCCTTCGAACCCGACCGTCGGGAACTGTGGATCCCCGCACTCGACGACCACCGGACCCTCGTGCTCGGCAGTTCCCAGGACGCGTCCACAGTCGACCTGGCCCGATGCGCCGAACGAGGCGTCGAGGTCGCCCGCCGCCGAACGGGCGGGGGTGCCGTCCTCGTCTCCGTCGACGATCTCGTCTGGTTCGATCTGATCATCGGCCGGGACGACCCCCTGTGGACCGACGACGTCGGTCGGGCATTTGAATGGGTCGGCGTTGCCTGCGCCGCCACGCTCCAGGAGTTCGGGGTCGAAACCGAGATGCACACCGGCCGTCACCTGACCACCGTCCACTCCCCCAGCATCTGCTTCGCCGGACTCGGGGCCGGAGAACTCACGACCGACGGCCGAAAGCTCGTCGGCATCTCCCAGCGCCGAACCCGCACGCACGCCCGGTTCCAAGTGGCGGTCCTCCGCCGCTGGAGCGGCCCCGAGCACGCCGATCTCCTCGCGATACAAGACGCGGAACGCACGCAACTCGGCATCGAACTCGATGCGCTTGCCACCGGCATCGACGTCGAACCGTCCGCGATGATCGATGCGATCCACCGGGCCCTGCCCAATTGATTCCGCGAGCCAACTGCATCCGACGAGCCGCCGGTCACCCCGACGTCGATGCAAAGTTGTCAGGTTTCGACCAGTGGTAGACCAAATGCTCTCACGATCTTCAACAACGTGCTCACTACCGTTTTCACGGTCCTCGGCAACGAGCTCTGGACGCGACTTCGTCTTGGTAGGAGACACAAATGAAGAGACTGATGACCATCCTGGCCACCCTGACGGGGCTGCTTGCTGCGCTGTTCATGACTGCCAGCCCGGCGGCAGCGCAGGACGGCTGTGCCCTGCCCGAGGGTGCAAGCATCCTGATGCACAACACCCTGGAATCCGGGGGCGAACCAGAGATTTCGTACCCCGCCGTGTTCGGCCTTGAAGACGACGCCTTGTTCGACGAAACGGCAACGCTTGCGTTCGGATCGGTCGAGTTCCCCACGGCACTTGCGCAGCCCGACACCCCGCTCGGTCCGGTCAGCGGATTGTTCAGCATCGACATCGAGGCCGACAGCATTTCCCAGGTGATCCTCCCGGAGATGGATGATCCGTTCTGGTCACAGGTGTTCAATACCTACCCGGCGGGCGATTTCGACCGTTACTACCTGACGTTCTCTGAGCCACACGGCGTGACGGGTGCGACGAGCGACAACGTGTCGGCGTCGTTGCGCATCGACTCGGACACCACGATGGTGGTCGAAATCGGAGAAGGCTGGGAACAGGTCACCGGCAACGCATTCGAACTCACGTTCACGTGCGCTCCGGTTGCGGAGCTCGCGGTCACTGGTGCGAGCAGCAGCCTGCTTGCCGTCATGGGTGGAGCCGCGGTTCTCGGTGGTGCACT
>CALBVR010000055.1 GCA_937969565.1 uncultured Acidimicrobiales bacterium
GACCGCTTCGATCGCCACGTCGACACCATTGCCGTCAGTGATCTCCCGGATCTGCTCGACCACATCGCCGGAGTTCGCGTTGATGGTGTGCGTGGCACCAAAGTCCTTGGCCCACTCGAGCTTCTTGTCGTCGAGGTCGACCGCGATGATCGTGCTGGCGCCGGCAATGCGGGCGCCTTCGATCGCAGCATCGCCCACGCCACCGCAACCGAACACGGCGACCGAGTCTCCGCGGCTCACGTTGCCGGTGTTGAGTGCGGCTCCGAGGCCGGCCATCACGCCACAGCCGATGAGGCCGGCGACCTCAGGCTTCACGCTCGGATCGACCTTCGTGGCCTGCCCGGCTGCCACAAGCGTCTTCTCGGCGAAGGCGCCGATGCCGAGTGCAGGGCTGAGTTCGACCCCGTCGAGAGTCATCTTCTGCGTGGCGTTGTGCGTGTTGAAGCAGATCTGCGGGTTGCCCCGCTTGCAGGAACGGCACTCGCCGCACACAGCGCGCCAGTTGAGAATCACGAAGTCTCCGGGGGCGACATCGGTGACGTCCGGGCCAACCGCTTCCACGATGCCGGCCGCCTCATGCCCGAGCAGAAACGGGAATTCATCGTTGATCGCACCCTCGCGGTAGTGCAGGTCCGTATGGCACACACCACACGCCTTGATCTCCACCAACGCCTCGCCCGGACCGGGGTCCGGCACGTCGATCATGACGACCTCAACCGGAGCGCCCTTTTCCTTGGCCACGACGGCCTTGACCTGCTGTCCCATGTGCATCTCCCACACCAAATGATTTCGGATCGCCCGAGATCCTAGGCGGACGATCGGCCCGGCGCCGAGACCTGGGCAGATGCGGCCCCGACCGCGTGACTCAGTGTCGGCGTGTCGGCGACTCATCGATTCACGAGCCGGGCGGCCCGTTGGGCAAATCGACTATGGTCGCGGCCCGTGGCGGTTGGGCTGACCGGAAGAACAGAACTCCGAGCGACGCTGTGGGCACGCGTCCAGTCCGGCGTCTCGCTGCTGTTGACCGGCCCTGCCGGCGTCGGAAAATCCCGCCTCGGCGCGGAGCTACTCGACGACGCGGCCGACGCGGGCTGGTCAACGCACCTCATCTCGGCCACACCCGCGGTCCAGCCGGTGTCGTTCGGTGCGGTCCACGAACTGCTCTCGACCGAAGAGCTTGACAACGTGGCACTCATGAACAAGGCCGTCTCCACGCTCGTCGAGCAATCCGAGGGACGACGACTCCTCGTCGTGGTCGACGACATCGACAGTCTCGATGCGGAAAGCCTGGCCCTGGTCGACCGACTCCTTCGCACCGGGATCGCCACCGTCGTCGCCACCATGCGATCCGAAAACCGGGACGACGCCCGACTCGGCCATCTCTGGAAGGACGAACTCGTCGAGATCGTGGAGATCGACCCCCTCGAACGAGCGGCCACCGAGGAACTCACCCGGTCCCTCGTCGGCGGGCCCGCCTCGGCAGCGCTGCTCGACGAGGTGTGGGAGCTGACCGAAGGCAACCCCCTCTTCGTTCGGGAGCTGCTGTTGGGTGCACGCAACCAGAATCGTCTCGCGCTCGACGACGAGGGCCACTGGAGCGGCACGCAGCATCTCACGACGACCAACCGACTGTTTGGCATCGTGTCGAACCGCCTCGAAGGACTGGCCCCGCCCGAACTCGATGGCATGGTCATCATCGCGTGCAGCGAACCGATCGATCTCGTCGCCCTCGACGATGTCCTCGCTGCCGGCGTCGTCGAAACGCTCGAGGCGAGCGGTTTCGTCTCGATCATCGGGTCTGCTCCCGGCCGGATCATGGCCAGAACCGCCCATCCGATGATGGGCGAGGTCCTCCGCGAAGGATCCGGGCGGGCCCGGCGCCGCACCCTGCTCGGCCGACTCGCCGAGCGGATGTTGAGCAACCCGGCCGCCCTCGACCCCGACAATCGCCAACGCGCCCTCCGCTGGGCACTCGATGCCGGCATCGACTTCGACCATACGCTGCTTCTCCCCGCGGCCGAACGGGCGCTCTTCCGCTTCGACAACGTGACCGCAGCGGCCCTCGCCAGCCCGGCGCTCGACTTCACCCCGTCGAGTCGAGCCGCCCAGATCCTCGCCCGGGCGCTGTTCCTCACCCGGGACTACGACGCAGCCGCCGAGGCCGCTCAGCGCGGCATGCTCCTCGCCGAGACCGAAGAGGATCGGTGCGTCCTCCTCGTCGCCTGGGCCGACATCGAGATGTTCGGCCGCACGAATTACGACGGGGGCATCGTCCGCCTCCGCCACGAGCTCCCGTCGTTCGAGCAGCCCGAGTCACGCGCCGAGATCGAGATGCGCATTCACGTCGGCACGACGCTCACCGGAAACCTGCTCGACACGATCGATTCGGCCAACGAGTTCCGGGTCGACAACGAGATGCCGCTTGCGGCCCGGGTCCATGTGCTCACCGGCCTCGGCTACGCAATGCTGATGACCGGGCGTTGCTCGCCGGCGGAGCGGCAACGGCTACTCGACGGGCTGGCGCTCACCCGAGATGACCGGGAGTACTGGGTCCACAACCTTCTCGTGAAACTGCTCATCCTGCTCGCTGACACGCAGGACGGTCATCTCGTGGCCAGCGCCGAGCAAGCGCTCCGCGAAGCGGAAGATGCGATCGACGCCTCCGAGCGCGGTGGATGGCTCCTGATCCCGGCCATCGCCGCCGCGATCGATGGGGGTGGCACCTCGGCAATCGAGCGGGGCGAAGCCGCGTCCGAACTCCTGGCGGTCAGCGACCCCTACGGGGTTGCGCTGTGGATCGACGGCATCACGGCGCTCGGCCACGCCCGCAACGGCGACATCGCGCGGTCGGCCGAGATCGTCGACGCGGCAGAGGCTGCGAATCCCGATCCGCAGGGCCGGCTGATCGTCTTCGTCCGGGCAGCCCGCTCCTGGCAGCAGTACCACGACGGCGATGTCGACGCAGCGGCGCAGACGGCGATCGCTGCGGCAGCGCACGCCGCCGACGAGGAACACTTCTTCCTCTCGGCAATCGTTGCCCACGAGGTCGTCCGCATGGGTCAGCCAGAGCTCGTCGTCGATGATCTGGAGCGTTGGGCCGATGGCGGCGACAGCCTCGTCATGCGATGCTTCGCGCGGCATGCACGGGCGCGTGTCGACGGCGATCTCGACGCGCTGACCTCCCTGGGGAAACGGTTCGTTTCGATGGGCGCGCCAGCGGTCGGGGCCGAGGCGCTGGCTTGCGCCGCGATGGCGTCCACGCCGGCTGACCCCCGCCGGCTGACCCTGGCGCAGATCGCCGCGGTCGACGCCGGCTGGCACGAGTCCACCACCTTGGGAGACGTCGATTTCGTATTGAGTGACCGCGAGCTGCAGATTGCCCGAGCGGCCGCATCGGGTCGAACCAACAAGGAGATCGCTGCAGAGCTGTTCGTCTCCTACCGCACGGTCGGCAACCACCTGCATGCCGTGTACCGCAAGCTCGATGTGTCCACCCGGGCGGAGCTCGCCCACTTTCTCGAGCTGTCGCAGTTGGACGACGACACCATCGTGCTCGTCGACGACACCGAACTGGTGGTGGGTTCGAGCTGACGAGTGGTGCCGGCCCTGTCCCACCGACACCACTCAACCCAGTTCCCGCCGAGCGTCGCCATCCCGCCGCAACGGCCACCCAATCATCTTCGACCGCAAAGAACCCCGTTCACAGCACCCACCCCGGAATGAGTACCAAGCCGATCGGCCATGAGTACGTCCCGAAGCCCGGGAAGAACAACCGAGTTCCGATCCGGCTCCGCGGCAACCCTCCGGGTTGCTGTCGGAACGGGCGCGGCCTCCGGCCAGCAGCCGAGAATCGAGGGCCCGAAGGGCCCGGATTGCGACAGCTGGAGGGGCGAAGCCCCGGGAAAATTAGACGTCCAGGTAGCGGCTGACGGCGAAGATCGACCCGATGGTTGCCACGGCGGTGCCGATGGCAATGACGGTGAGCGAGATCACGAGGAACTCGCTGTCGGTAACTCGGAAACCCTCGAGCAGTCGGAGGTTGTCCGATTTGGAGAAGTCCTCGATCAGGTAGGTCCGGACGAACGCGAGACCGGGCAGCGCAATGAGCGCGCCGATCACCCCCTGCACCAGACCTTCGATCATGAACGGAATACGGATGAACCAGTTGCTCGCACCGACGAGTTTCATGATCTCGATCTCGTTGCGTCGAGAGGCGATCGCGATGCTGAGCGTCGTCAGGATCATGATCACGGCTGCCAGGATCAGGGCCACGCCGGCCCAGAGCGTCGACCGGCTGATCTTGTCGGCGTTGGTCTGGATCTCCCGGATCACTTCCGACGCGAATACGACGGTTCGAACGCCCGGCCGGGATTCAAACGTCTGTCCGAGCGCGGCAACTGCTCCGGCGTCGGTGTCGGTCGGCCGAATTCGGTAGGACGGCGGCATCGTGTCCACCGAAATCGTGGCGAGGAGTTCGGCGTCGTCGGCAAAGAACTCGGTGAACTCCTCGAAGGTCTGTGCCTTGTCGACATACTCCCAGGAGTCGATCTCCTTGCCTTCGCTTTCGGTGAGGAGCGTCTGGATGGCTTCGTCCTGGCTCGGTTCCGCGTCGGCCTTCATGAACACGACGAATTCGATGCCGCCCTCCCAACGCTGGGTGGCGTTGTCGACGGCATCGGCGACGAGACGGGACGACCCGAACAGCGACAGGGACGCACCCACGACGATGATCGATGCGAGCGTGAGGGCAAGGTTCCGCCAGATGTTCTGGCCGGTCTCGGCGAGGAGGAAGCGGATCTTTCCGATCATCGGTACTCGCCTCCCTTCTGATCGCGGATGATCTTGCCGTCGGCCAGCTCGATCACCCGTCGGCGCATGGTGTCCACGATGCCGCGGTCGTGCGTCGCCATCACCACGGTCGTTCCGGTGCGATTGATCCGATCCAACAGACGCATGATGCCGACCGCCGTCGACGGATCGAGGTTTCCAGTCGGCTCATCCGCAAGGAGAATCAGGGGGCGGTTGACGAACGCTCGAGCGATCGACACGCGCTGCTGCTCACCGCCGGAAAGTTCGTCTGGCATTCGATGGGACTTCTCCGAGAGCCCGACGAGATCGAGAATGGCAGGAACCTGCTGTTCGATCACGTGCCGGGGCCGGCCGATCACCTCGAGGGCGAACGCCACGTTCTCCGAGACCGTCCGTTTGGGGAGCAGCCGGTAGTCCTGGAAGATGCAACCGATGTTGCGACGAAGGAACGGGACCTTCCAGCTCGAAAGCCCGACGATGTCCTTGCCGGCCACGTAGACCTTGCCCTCGGTCGGCTTCTCCTCCCGATTGAGGAGTCGGATGAACGTGGACTTTCCGGAACCGGACTGACCGACGAGGAAGACGAACTCCCCCTTCTCGATGTCCACATTCGCGTTGATCAGCGCCGGAGAGTCCGGGCTGTATTCCTTTGAGACGTTTTCGAGTCTGATCACTTGGATCCTTCTCCGCCGCCCTCAGCTCTGTTCCAACGAAGATACGCCTCCATGAAGGGGTCCAGGGCCCCTCCGAGCACAGCATCGACGTTGCCGGTCTCGTGCTCGGTCCGGAGATCCTTCACCATCTGGTACGGCTGCATCACATAGCTGCGAATCTGCGAACCGAACCCGACGTTGGACTGTGCTCCGGTGATGGCGGCGATCTCTTCTTCTCGCTTCTTCCGCTCCAGATCGAGGAGCTTCGCAGCGAGCATCTGCATCGCGCGGTCCTTGTTCTGGTGCTGGCTTCGTTCGTTCTGACAGCTCGTGACCACGCCCGTCGGGATATGTGTGATGCGAACCGCCGAGTCCGTCACGTTGACGTGCTGGCCACCCGCACCCGAGGAGCGGTAGGTGTCGATTCGGAGGTCCTTCTCGTCGATATCGACCTCGTCGGCCATCGCCTCGAAGAACGGCGCAACCTGCATCGCAGAGAACGCTGTCTGCCGCTTGCCCTCGTTGTTGAACGGCGAGATGCGCACCAGCCGGTGCACGCCGTGTTCGCCGTTGAGGAGCCCGTAGGCGTGGCGGCCCCGAATCATGAATTCGGCCTGGTTGATACCGGCCTCATTGCCATCGGAGGCGGAGAGCAGTTCGTAGTCGAACCCGCGGTTCTTGGCCCAGCGCTCGTACATGCGCAGGAGCATCTCGGCCCAATCTTGGGCGTCGGTGCCACCCTCGCCGGACTTGATCAGGCAGACGGCGTCGCGTTCATCGAACTCGCCGGTGAACAGCGCACGAAGCTCCAGGTCATCGAGCTGCGTCTGCATCGAGGTGACGGTCCCGTCGATTTCCGCAAGCTGGGACTCGTCGTCCTCTTCCTGCGCCATCTCGAACAGCACCTCGGCATCATCGAGCGAACCGGACAGCGAATCGAACAGCGCGAGGTCGTCGTTGACCGACGAGAGCTCGGTCTGGACCTGACGGGCGGCGTCGGCATCGTCCCAGAGATCCGGTCGGGACATCTCCGCCTCGAGCTGCGGCTGGCGCGCTCGAAGCTCATCGATGCGCAGGTAGCCCTTTGCTTCGCCGAGCCGCTGACGGAGCGCGGCAAATGTGTCGGAGTAGTCCTGCATGTGTCCTCAGCGTCCGTGGCAGTGTTTGAACTTCTTGCCGGTGCCGCAAGGGCACGGCTCGTTGCGACCGACGTTTTCGAACTCGGAGTTCACCTTGGGCGTCTTCGATGCTGCCGGGGCCGGTTGCGGCGTCGCCGCCGGAGCGGCGGTCGGAGTGCTGCTTGTGCCAGAGGCGTCTGCCTTGGTGGCCGTCGCCTCGATCACGGGCGAAACCGGCGCGGACGCCTTCTTCGCCGAGGAGTCGGACGTGGCGTCGCTGTCCTCGTCCTCCTCCTTCTTCACCTCGACGTGCATGATGTAACGCACGAACTCCGAGTCGATGTTCGAGACCATCTGGCCGAACATGTCGTAGCCCTCACGCTGCCATTCGGTCGCTGGATCCTTCTGACCCATGGCCCGAAGGTGGATGCCTTCACGCAGGTAGTCCATCGAATAGAGGTGTTCACGCCACCTCTGATCGATCAGCCGGAGCATGATCTGGCGCTCGACCTGCCGCATCGTCTCGGGAGTGACGACCTCTTCCCGCTCCTCGTACCGCTTGACCGCATCGGCGGCCAACATCTCGTAGAGCGCGTTCTGGTTGGGCTCTTCCGCGAGCTCGTCGGCATCGATCGTGGTCGGCCAGTAGCTCGTCACTTCGGTCTCGAGCGTGTCGACATCCCACTCCTCGGGATGCTCGGCCGGGGCGTGCGTCTCGACCAGGCCATCGACGACCTCACCGATCGCACCGAGGACGTCCTCACGAAGGTCGCCGCCTTCCAGAATCTCCCGGCGACGCTCGTAGATGACCTTGCGCTGTTCGTTCATCACTTCGTCGTACTTGAGCACGTTCTTGCGGGTCTCGGCATTCTTGGCCTCAACCGTGTTCTGCGCCCGCTCGATCGCCTTGGTGACCATCTTGGCTTCGATCGGCACGTCGGGCGGCAAGGCCCGGTCCATCACGTAGTTCATGGCCCCGGTGGCGAACAGGCGCATCAGATCGTCTTCGAGCGACAGATAGAAGCGGCTCTCGCCCGGATCACCCTGGCGGCCGGAACGGCCACGCAGCTGGTTGTCGATCCGGCGGCTCTCATGACGCTCGGTTCCCAGCACATACAACCCGCCGGCTTCGAGCACCCGCTGACCTTCCTGGTCGCACTGCTCGGTGTACTTGGCCAGCAGGTCGCTGTAGCGGGCATCCCATTCCTCGGTGCCCGGTTCGAGCTGCTCGCCGCGGCAGTCGCGTTCGGCCAGACCCTCGGGGTCACCGCCGAGCTTGATGTCCACGCCGCGGCCAGCCATGTTCGTCGCCACGGTGACACCGTGAAGACGCCCGGCCTGGGCCACGATGTGCCCCTCACTCGTGTGCTGCTTGGCGTTCAGGACCGTGTGCTTGATCCCCCGCTGCTCGAGCGTGCGGCTCAGCTTCTCGGACTTCTCGACCGAGACGGTGCCGACCAGCACCGGCTGACCGGTGCGGGTTCGTTCTTCGATGTCGTCGGCGACGGCGTCGAACTTGCCGTCCTCGGTCTTGAAGATGAGGTCCGGCTGATCCACGCGGACGACCGGCTTGTTGGTTGGGATCTGGACGACCTGCAGCCCGTAGGTTCCGGCAAGTTCCGCGGCCTCGGTCTGTGCGGTGCCGGTCATGCCGGCGAGCTTGTCGTACTGGCGGTAGTAGTTCTGGAGCGTGATCGTGGCGAGGGTCTGGTTCTCCTCTTTGATCTTCACGCCTTCCTTGGCCTCGACCGCCTGGTGCAGGCCATCAGACCAGCGTCGACCCTCGAGCACACGGCCAGTGAACTCGTCGACGATCTTCACTTCGCCATTGTCGACCAGGTATTCCTTGTCCCGCTTGTAGAGCTCCTTGGCCTTGAGGGCAGCGAGCATCTGATGGACGAGGTTCGCGTTGGACGCTCCGGGGTCATAGAGGTTGTCGATCCCGAGTGAGGCTTCGACGGAGTGGATGCCCTGCTCGGTCGGAGCGACGATCCGCTTCTCCTCATCGACGTCGTAGTCGACGTCGCGCTGGAGGGCCCGGGCGATGCTGGCGAACTTGTAGTAGGTCTGGGCGGCGTCCGCCACCCGGCCGCTGATGATGAGCGGCGTTCGGGCCTCGTCGATCAGGATCGAATCGATCTCGTCGACGATGCAGTAGGTGTGGTCTCGCTGCACCCGGGCGGCGGCCGTCATCGCCATGTTGTCGCGCAGATAGTCGAAGCCGAACTCGTTGTTCGTCCCGTAGGTCATGTCGCAGGCGTACTGCTCGCGCTTGAACGCCGCGTTTCCTCCGCCGGGGATGACGAGGCCAACCGTGAGGCCCAGCCACTTGTGGAGCCGACCCATCTGTTCAGCGTCGCGGGCGGCCAGATAGTCGTTCACGGTGACGACATGGAGACCCTTCCCGGTCAGGCCGTTCAGGTAGGTCGGGAGCGTCGAGACGAGGGTCTTGCCCTCGCCGGTGCGCATCTCGGCAACCCATCCGAGGTGGAGCGCAAGGCCACCCATGAGCTGCACGTCGTAGTGACGCATGCCGAAGACCCGAATCGAGGATTCGCGCACCACAGCGAACGCTTCGACGAGGAGGTCGTCCATCGACGCGCCGTTGTCGAGGCGGTTGCGGAATTCTGTCGTCTTCGCCTGCAGCGCATCGTCGGAGAGCGCCTGAATTTCGGGCTCCATCGCGTTGATGTCGGGCACGAGGGCTTCCAACGCGCGGAGCTTTTTGCCCTCACCGGAACGAAGGACCCTGTTGAAGATGCTCATAGCCCAATCAGGCTACCGGGGTCCAACCCGAGGGCCGTGTCACGAACCGCTTTCTCGCGAGACCCTCATCTTCCGCCGGTCCCCCAACCGGCGGAAGACGAGATCGTCAGGCGGCGTCGATCTGACCGACGTCGCCGTCGTCGCGCAGATACACGACGGCGGAGCGCCCGGTCTCTGCGTTGGTGAAGAGGAAGAAGTCATGGCCGAGCAATTCCATTTGCAGCACGGCGTCCTCCGCCGTCATGGGCTCGATCGCAAACTGCTTCTTTTTCACGATCTTCGAGATGTTCTCGTCGACCTCCGGCACGGGTTCCGCAGCCGGCACGGGCTCATCGGTGCGGATGGACATCTCGCCGGAGTTCTCGTGACGATGCATTTTCGTCTTCAGCTTGTGGAGCTGGTGTTCGAGCTTCTCCGCCGCCAGATCGATGGCGGTGTAGGCATCGGGTGCCGTGACCTTTGTCCGCACGTGGTGGCCCTGCCCCTCGAGCGTGACCTCGCAGATCTCCTTGTCCGCTATTCGGGGATTCTGTTCCTCACAGAAATGCACATCAGCTCGTTCGAGGCCAGGCACATATCGCTCCAGCCTCCCGATTTTGGACCGGGTCAGGTCTTGCAACCGGTCACTCACGACGGTCCGTCGAGAGCTGATGTTCACCTGCATGGGCAACCTCCGAGTTGTGTCTGTTGTCACATTCGACTGTATCGGCAGTTGCGTGTCAAAACCGGAACCATTTCCTTCACGCTGGGGTAACGGCCAGGACACACAACTCGACGGTGCCCGCTCCGGCTGCGCGAAGCGCCCGTGCGCAGGACCGTGCGGTGGCTCCAGTCGTGGCCACGTCGTCGACCAGCAACACCGTCGGGGCAACGCCGCGAACCGCCACGAAACCGTCCGTCTCGAGCCGCTCCGCCCGCGATCTGGCGTGCTGGACGCCACGATCGGTGCGCCGCAGTGCCTGACGCATCGGCACGCCGAGGCGACGGGACAGCGCCCGACACAACAGCTCCGGAAGGTCGTAGCCACGCTCACGCCGGTGACGTGGGGAGGCAGGCACCGGGACGATCAGGTCAAACCCGGAGGGCAGGGTCGCGACCAGGGCGTCGACCAGTGGGCCAAGCGCACGACGACGGTTCCGGAACTTGAGCATCCGTACGAGCCGGGCGCCGCCATCACTGTAGGCAAAGACGCCGTGCACATGGTCGAGGTCCGGCGCGAGATCGAGCAGCGGGGGCGCATCAAGCGCTTCCCGGCACGGGCCGCACAACCCACGGGCCGGCCGATCACACGACGAGCATCTCCCAACGAACACCATCCCCCGACCC
>CALBVR010000056.1 GCA_937969565.1 uncultured Acidimicrobiales bacterium
GGCCTGGCACCTTTTCCTGCAAAAGGTGCCAGGCCCCTTGCGCGTCCCAAGGTGCCAGGCACGTTCAGATAGGGTCGAGCGATGCCCAGATTGCACCGTTTCTCTGCTCTCGCCATCACCATGATCCTCGCCGCGTGTGGCGGCTCCGATGGACCGACCGACTCCGGGGTCGCATCGATCGAGGACCTCGCCACGACGACCACCTCCCCACCGGCGGAGGATCTCCAGGACGACACCACCACGGCAGCCCCTGCCACGACCGAGGCTACGACCACGTCCGAGGCCATGAGCCCGATCGAGGAGCAGGAACTCGCACTGCTGGACTTCTCCGCCTGCATGCGTGACGAAGGAATCGAGGGCTTCCCCGACGTCACCGTCGACAACAACGGCGCGATCGACGTCGCCGCCGTGCTGCAGTCCGGCGTCGACGTCCAGAGCACCGAATTCAACGACGCCGTCGACGCGTGCGACGAGAACGTCGAGGACATCACCTTCGGCGCCGCAGCCGTGCCGGATCCGACCCAGATCATCGAACAGCTCTTCGGCTTCACCGAGTGTCTTCGCGGCGAGGGCATCGACGCCGGCGACGTCTCCCTCACCGAACTCCTCCCCCGCCAGGCCAACGTTCCCGCTGATGTCGGTTCCCGCGAGGAAGCCATCGCCTACTACTTCGAGGTCGATCCGGAAGACCCCGCGGTGCTGGCTGCGATCGATGTTTGCGACGGCGAACTCGCTGGCCTTCCCGGCGCCTGAGCGAACCCACCCGCACACCTCGGAGCGCACCGGCCGCGACTAGTCTCGCTCGCATGCACGAGACACCAGCAGGACACTTCTACTTGGGCGGGACCCTCGAAGACAGGGATCCGATTCACCTCGAGGCATCGGATCTGACCACCCACGGCGTGATCGTCGGCATGACCGGATCCGGCAAGACCGGCCTGAGCGTCATCATGCTGGAGGAAGCCCTCCTTCAGGGCATCCCGACGATCATCATCGACCCGAAGGGCGACATGGGGAACCTCCTCCTCACGTTCCCCGAGCTCGCCGGCCCCGACTTCGAGCCGTGGGTCAACGCCGCCGACGCCGAGCGCGATGGCATCTCCGTCGCCGACCACGCCACCGCCACCGCCGACACGTGGCGCAACGGCCTCGACGGCTGGGGAATCGGCCCGGAACGTATCGCCGAGCTGCGAGCGAAGGCCGACTTCACCATCTACACCCCCGGCTCGTCCGCCGGCATCCCCCTCGACATCATCGGTGATCTCACCGCCCCGACCGATGCGAGCGACGAGATCCTCGCCGACGAGGTCGAGGGCCTCGTTTCGTCATTGCTCGGGCTGGTCGACATCGACGCCGATCCGCTCTCGAGCCGCGAGCACATCCTGCTCTCGAACCTCGTGCACCGCGCCTGGTCGAACGGGCAGGACCTCGACCTGGGCACGCTCCTCGGGCAGATCCAGAACCCGCCGATGCGCAAGCTCGGCGTGCTCGAACTCGACACGTTCTATCCGGCCAAGGACCGCACCGCGCTCGTCATGAAGCTCAACGGCCTCCTTGCCTCGCCGTCGTTCGGTGCGTGGACCGAAGGCGAACCGCTCGACATCGACGCGATGCTCGGCAACGGGCCGCGGGCGAACATCATCTCGATCGCGCATCTCTCAGAGACGGAGCGCCAGTTCGTCGTCACCCTCGTCCTGTCGAAGGTCGTCACCTGGATGCGCAAGCAGGCCGGCACGCCCGAGCTACGCGCCCTCATCTACATGGACGAGGTGTTCGGCTACGTGCCGCCCACCGCCCAGCCGCCGTCGAAGAAGCCGATCCTGACCATTCTCAAGCAGGCTCGCGCGTTCGGGGTCGGCCTCGTGCTCGCAACGCAGAACCCGGTCGACGTCGACTACAAGGCGCTCTCGAACGCCGGCACCTGGATGGTCGGCCGGCTCCAGACGGAACGGGACAAGGACCGCCTGCTCGACGGCATGGCGGCCGCGGGCGGTTCGATGGACAAGGGCGCGTTGTCCGACATGATCTCCAGCCTCGACAAGCGACAGTTCCTGCTCCACCAGACGCGCAGCGACGCACCAAGCCTGTTCGGCACCCGCTGGGCGATGAGCTACCTCCCGGGACCGTTGACGAGAACCCAGATCTCCGACCTCATGGAACCCCGCAAGGCCGAACTTGCCTCGAACAGCGCAGGCGGAACAGCTGAGGGAGCAAGGGACGAGCGACCGGGCGGGGCCTCCGGCAGTCCGCAGAGCTCGCCGAGCGAAGCGAACGAGCGAGTGTCGGAGGCGCAGAGCGAAACGCTCGCCGACGACGAATCTGCCATCGCGCCCGAGGTGGCCGAGGGCGTATCGGTTCACTGGGTCGACCCGGGTGCACCATGGCTCCAAGCGGTCGGCGGCGATCCCGACGGCCGCCGCCTCGTCGCCGGCGTCGCCGCCCGCGTGCGCCTGCTGTTCGACGACACGAAGGCCGACCTGCGTCACGAGGTCGAGTACGAGGCCATCATCACGCCGATCGAAGGTGAGATCGACGCTGACGACGCGATCGAGGTCGACTACGACGACCGCGACCTGCGCAACGAGCCGCTGAACGACGATGCCGTCTATGTGCTCCCGGATGCGAAGATCCACACGAAGACGCTGTTCCGGTCCGCTCAGACCCAGCTGAAGGACCGCATCTACCGCTCCCAGACCCTCGAGCTCTGGAGCAACCCGGAGCTGAAGCTCGTCTCCCGGGTCGACGAGTCCCGGGAGGATTTCGGTTTCCGATGCGACAAGGAGGCTGAGGACCGCGCCGACGCCGACGTCGCCAAGCTCCGCGAAAAGCTCGAAACGAAGTCCGATCGTGTCCGCGCCGCCATCGAAAAGGCCGAGGATCGCATTCGTGAGCTGGAAGCCGACGTGGAGTCCCGCGGCCGGGACCAGATGCTCGACATCGGCATGAGTGTCCTCGGGGGTGTGCTCGGCGGTCGTCGATCCACCCGAAGCATCCTCGGCGGCGCCCGCCGAGCCAGCTCCAAGGGCCGCACGAAGGCCAACGCCGAAGAGCGGCTGCGCACTGCAGAGAACCGTCTGTCCGAGAAGGTGGACGAGCTGGATGAGCTCGAAACCGAGCTGACCGATGCGCTGTTCGACATCCAGGCCGACTGGGACGATCGGGCCAAGGTCATCGAGGCGATGGAGGTCCCGTTGGAGAAGACCGACATCGGCATCGACGAGTTCTCACTGGTGTGGATTCCCACCTCGTGAGTTTGCTCAGGTCCTCGGCGTGGATGCCGATGGTTGGTGAGCGCGGGGAAACTGCAATCAAACCGAATCACTATCGATCCGGGTTGATGTGGTTGACGTCGTAGTATTGACCAGGACAGAGACGGATCGTGGGCGAAACCGCAGAAAATATGGCCTCGAGTGTGAATGATTCAGCCACATCAGATTCGGAGGCGAAGGGCGTCGTCCTTCATCCGACATCCACCGTCTTCGGCGAAGGGCGTGAGCGCGCCTCGAGCTTCAACGCCCGCAAGGCCGCCGTCTTCGTCGCGGACCTCAACGCCGTCGCGTTGTCGCTCCTGATCGGCACGCTGCTTGCCACTTGGATGAACCCCGCCGACCC
>CALBVR010000057.1 GCA_937969565.1 uncultured Acidimicrobiales bacterium
CGTCCCAACAGTTCGGCCGACCGGCTGGAATCGAGCGAAACGTCGGCGGGGCGTGGGCCGAGTGACGGATCCTGGGTTCGGCCCTGCAACGCGGATGCGTCGAGGCCGGCGTGTTGGGCCAGCAGCGAGGCGAAGCGATGCCGGTCGATCCGGCTGTCGGAGCCGAGGTGGAGCACGCCGCGAGCATCCGTGGCGGCGAGGTCGAGGAGTGCTGCGGCGAGGTCCTCGACGTGTACCGGCGAACGAAACTCGTCGGTGAAGAAGGCGAAGTTCGGGTCGGTCACGGCACGGCGGACCAGCTGCTCCTGCGGTGCATCGTCCGAGCCGTAGATGATCGACGTTCTCGCGACCAAAGCCGAAGGCATCGCTGCGAGCACCGCGTGCTCGCCGTCGAGCTTGGCCTGACCGTAGGCCATGATCGGGTTGGCCTCGTCCGCCTCGGCGTACGGGCGGCCGAGCGTTCCGTCGAACACGAGATCCGTGGACACGTGCACGAGACGGGCACCGGCAGACGCGCAAGCGCTCGCCAACGCCGCTGCTCCGTCACAGCAGATGGCGGCCACGTCCGGCCCGTTCTGTTGGTAGGCGGTGTTGATGACCGTGTCGGCTCCGGTCTCGGCGACAAGCTGGTCGACCGCGGCCCGGTCGGTGATGTCGAGCCGGTGCCATTCGGCGCCGGCAACATCATCCGGAATCGGTCGGGACCGGTGTGTGCCGTGCACACGAGCGATGCGTTGCTGCGTCTGCCGAATCAGCTCGGAACCGAGAAATCCGGTGCCACCGACGACGAGCAGGGAGTCCACGGTTGGATCAGACGCCCATTGCGTGGAAGCCACCGTCCACGTGGATCATGGACGCCGTGGTCGACGGGAACCAGTCGGAGAGCAGCGCCACGGTCGAGCGGGCGACCGCGCTCGAATCGTTGACGTCCCATCCGAGTGGCGCCTTGCCATCCCACACGTCCTCGAACTCGCTGAAGGCCGGGATCGACTTGGCGGCGATCGTCCGGATCGGGCCGGCGGCCACGAGGTTGCAGCGGATGTTCTGGGGACCGAGCGACCGTGCCAGGTACCGGTTGGCGGATTCGAGGGCGGCCTTGGCCACGCCCATCCAGTTGTAGGCCGGCCACGCAACCGTGGCGTCGAAGTCGAGTCCGACGATGCTGCCGCCCTCGGTCATCAACGGGGCCACGACCTCGGCGAGCGTCTTGTAGCTGAAGGCGGAGATCTCGAGGGCAACCTTCACGTCGTCCCAGGGGGCGCCCATGAAGTCATCCCCGAGGCAGGACTCGGGGGCGAAGCCGATGGCGTGGAGCGCTGCGTCCACACGACCCCAGTTGGCCTGAAGGTGGTCCCGCACGGCCACGACATGGTCTGGCTGCGTGACGTCGAACTCGAGCACCTCGGGTTCGACCGGGAGCTTTCGAGCGGTCCGCTCCGTCAGGCGCAGCCCGCGGCCAGCGCCGGTGAGGATGACGTTTGCGCCCTCTTCCTGGGCCAACTTCGCCACGCCGAACGCGAGTGATGCATCGGTCAGCACGCCGGTGATCAGCACGTTCTTTCCGTCGAGGATTCCCATGTCATCTCCTTGGTAGATGCACGATGCTAGAGGCTCTGGACGTAGGGTTGCGATGTGAGACTGTTCGACACTGCCGCCGATGAGATGGTCGAGTTCACGCCCGGTCCCGTCGTGCGGATCTACACGTGTGGCATCACGCCGTATGACGCCACCCACATGGGCCATGCCGCGACCTACATCACGTACGACGTGCTTCATCGGCGCCTGCTCGACCGCGGCCACGAGGTCCGGCTGGTGCGGAACATCACCGACGTCGATGACGATCTGCTCGCCCGGGCGCGGCGTGACGGCGTCAACTATCTCGATCTCGCGTTCGGTCAGAAGCGCCAGTTCGACGAAGACCTTCACCGGCTCGGCAATCTCGAGCCGTGGAGCGAACCCCGGGCCACGTCCGCCATCCCGGACATTCGCGGGATGATCTCTGCGCTGCTCGAGGCCGACGCGGCATACGTTTCCGGCGACGCCGTCTACTTCGACCATGCGGCCAGCGCCGCGTTCGGAACGGTCAGCGGTTACGACATGCACACGATGCTGGTGGCCGGTCGGGCGAAGGGCGAGGACCCCGACGATCCGGCGAAGCGACATCCGCTGGACACCGTGCTGTGGAAGCCCTCGCTCGATGATGAACCCGCCTGGGAGAGCCCGTGGGGGAGAGGTCGTCCCGGATGGCACATCGAATGTGCGGCCCTGTCGCTACGCGAGCTCGGCCCGACGGTGGACATCCACGGTGGCGGGTGCGACCTCGTCTATCCGCACCATGAGTTCTTCGCCGCCCAGACCGATGCCGTCTCGTCAGGTGGCGTGAGTCTGTGGATGCACCAGTCGTGTGTGGAGCTGAACGACGAGCACATGGCGAAGTCGACCGGGAACCTGATCTTCGTGGGCGACCTGCTTTCGAGTCATCCCGCCCCGGTGGTCCGGCTGGCGGTGCTGTCGAAGCACTACCGGACCAAGCCCTGGCGTTGGAGCGACGAACTTCTGGCGGAGGCGATCGATCGGCATGGCTCGTGGAGCGCGGCCGGGGACGGTCCGGGGCCGATCGAACAGGTGCGTGCAGCGCTTGATGACGACCTGGATGTCCCGAGTGCTGTCGAGGCAATCGATGCCGCGGCCGCTCGAGGTCAGGGCGTCAGCGAAAGCGCCGGTCTCCTCGGAGTGCGCCTGCAGCTCCCGAACTGACGGCCATCACCGACAGCCGAACGCGAAACGTCTCACAAGACGGCCTCGACCTCGTCGCACCGAGGTCGAGTCAGCACTCCACCACCCGCAGGAGGTCTGTC
>CALBVR010000058.1 GCA_937969565.1 uncultured Acidimicrobiales bacterium
GACGACGGTCGCTTGACCATCGAGTTGCTACCCAGCCGACGGCCGTTCGCCGTGACCCTCGACGGCGTTCGGGTCGAAAAGACCGTCGACCTTCGAGAGGTCGCCAACGTCCCCTTCTCCACATCTCCATTCGTCGTCTCCTTGACCGACTCCACGGGCGCCCCGATTGGCGGAGCAGCGGTCGAGTACCGAGGCGAGGACTGGATCCCCCTGGGCACGACGGCGGAGGATGGGGAACTCCGCGGCGAGATGCTGCCCGGCCGGGTCCGGTTCGCGCTCTCGACCGCAGGAGGACGCACGACGCTCCGGCAACGGCTGGCCGACGATCCTGCGGTTCGCTTCGCCACCAAGGCAGTCCAGATCGATTTCGTCGACTCCACCGGAACACCAATTCCCGACGCGCTCATCGAGATCCAGAACCGACGCGAGTGGAACGAACTTGGACGCACCGACGAGGCCGGTCAGGCGACCGCAGAACTGTTGCCCCAATCGCGATCGTTCCGAGTGAATCACGACGGACGCCGTAGCCGCATCCGCCAGGACATCGGGGCCGCACCGGACGTGCGCTTCTCCACCATTCGCAGTGCCGTCCAACTGTCCTCGGTCGACGGATCTCCGCTTCCGGGAGTCCTGGTCGAGGTCCATGGCACACAGTGGGCAACGATTGGCACGACAGATGAACGTGGCCGGGTGGAGGCCGAACTTCTTCCGATCCGAACCCGGTTCCGCATGAGCTTGGACGGCATTCGTGCCCAGGTTCGCCAGGATCTGAGTATCGACGCCGATGTTGAGCTCGCTGCTGTTGAAGCCGTTGTTCGACTCGTCGACTCCGCGGGCACCCCCATTGCCGGCAGTCAGGTCGACGTGAAGGCGCAGCGTTGGACGCTGATGGGCACCACAGACATCAACGGGGAGGTCCGCCGAGAGGTGCTCCCGACCGCCGTGAGCTTCCGCGTCCTCCACGAGGGCCTGCGAAAGTTGATTCGTTCCGACATCGCAACATCACCGCTCGTCGAATTGCGGACGGCGCCGGTGTTCGCCGACGAGGCCGGGACCGTGAGCGAGTACCGGGCGGGCAGCTGGCACCCCTTCTTCGATGGCCTCGAAGTCCTGCCGGTGCGTCTTCAGGTACGGATGGACGACGGCACTCGCCACACCGTGCAGGTGGTGGCGGATGCGACGACGTTCATGCCGTCGGGCGAGACCCGAGGGCTCTCGGAGCCACCGTCGGACCCGGAGCCCACGGAGACCGGAGACGCCGACGCTTCGGAGCCGACGACGCCAACGACCGCGGAACCCACCGAACAGGAAGGTCCAGACACCAGCCCGACCACGATCGGCCCCGTCGACCGCGGTCTTTCGACGGACGGGGTGACGGACACCACCAGCACGACCACCGTTGACGTCGGGGCGACCAGCGAAGCGCCGACCACCACGACGCTCACTGCGCCTGATCTGCCAACGACGACCGTCTCCATCGCCGTACCGCCGACGACTTCAGGCACCACCGAGTCAACGACGAGCACCGTCACTGCTGTGGTCACCACCGAAGAACCGGCGCCCGAGGCCGTACCGACGACCGAACTTCAGGAAGAGCCGCTTCCGTCGACCACGACGTCCCTCGCCCAACCCGAGGGAGAGTCGTCTTCCTCGACCACGACGGTGACCGAGCCCGACGGGCCAGACTCGACCACGAGCGCCCCGTCGACGAGTGCGGGGCCGCCTGAGGACGCCACGACCCCGACACTCGGTCAGCCCACGACAACCACCGCCGGTTCGGACCCGATCGAGCCGGCCGACACATCCGACGAGACCACGGCTGAGGTCATTGATGGCTCCGGAACCGACGCAGGCGATTCAACAGAACCTGACGAAGACATCATCCAGCAAATCGCTGGTGTCGCTGTGCTCGCGGCCGAAGGTGAAGTCTTCGCTCCGGAGACGATGGCGACCACGTTCACCTGGTCGAGCCCCGACGCGGTGGCGACGGAGGTCCTCGCCGTGTCCTTGGAGGACGCGGCCGTCTACACCCAACTCGAGACGGAATCGACAATCGGCTACGGGTTTCTCATCGACAACATCTCCGACACGGACCTCGAGCGTGGATCCGTCGTCGAGCTGCACATCGCCGGAGCGATGGAATTGAGCCCGGAATCCCAGAGCGAGTGGGACTGCGACGCTGACGGCGCCACGTGGCGCTGCACCCGGCTGGCACCATTCCTTGCCGATTCGTCCTCGACGATCCGGGTTGCCGCAGCGCTACCTGCCCCGGACGTTCTCACCGTCACAAGCGGAAGCCGTTCCGAGGACTTCGGCATTCTCGCTGCCGCAGCAACCGTCATGCTCGGGCTGCTGTATGGCGGGCTGACCATCGCCGGACGCCGTGAGGACGACCCAGCGCCACGTTCGTGAGTCGATCGAAGCCCGACCGACGGGCTGGGTGACCTTGCTCATTGCGAAGCCGACGCCGAGTTCCCACTCTGGGTGAAGACAACGGACTGTTGCGGCACAGTTCGTGTGGGGGATTCGCAGACCCGGAAGGTGCACGTGTCGCTACAAGACGTGAATGACGGCCCCAAGCTGAGCCCCGAGGGCGAACGCCTTCTCCGAACCGCGCTTGAGCGGCGTGCCGGTCAGACCCGCTGGGACACCGACGTCCTGCACGTCGACGACCCCACCTCCGAAGAGCCTCCAGCCTCCTCTGGCGAGAGCAGCCGGGGCCTCCTGACCGCCATGAGCGTGGGAGTCGCAATCGTCCTCGTCGGCCTCCTGGTCGCCATCGGGGCGCTTGCCGGACCCTCTGAAGGAGGTTCCACCGTCGCCGAGCCCACCGTCGGCGACACGGGCCTCGATCCGATCGACCCATCGGTCCTGGGGCGCACAGAGACGGCGGTCGCAGAATCCGAGCGCACGAGTCCCACCGTCGACACAGCCGACGAGGACGCTCTCGACTTCACCGCGCCGGAGCCTGCGTCCCCCGCACCCGAACTGCTTGGCACGATGGAGCTCCAGGCGTACGCCACCGGAGAGTCCTCCGTTGCGTCGTTCGTCGTGCGCGCTCGGCAGATCGGTGGGGAGACGATCGAGACCGCTCACCTCAGCATCGCCGTGGTCACCGCCGAAGGCCCGACACCGGCAACGTTGCAGTTCGAACAGCTCGACCTGCCCGCCGGATCCTCCGCTGTCGCACTCGTCCGACTCGCCGACCCACTCACGAACAGCGCCACCCTTCAGCTTCTCTACGACGGTCAGACCGTGGCCGAGGCCGAACTGACATTGGCAAACGACTGAACACGGTGCATCCGTCGACAGGGCATCGTTCGAAGAACCACTGAGACGGCGCTCACGACCTCCCAACCGCGTGCCGACGGAGCCCCAATGAATGACGCCCGTGCAACCACGATCGGCTTCCTTGGCACGGGCGCGATCGCCGAGGTGATGATCGAGGGTCTCGTCACCGTCGGCGCCTTCGACGGCGACATCCTCGTGTCTCGACGGTCTCAGGACCGGTCGTTGGAGCTGTCCGAGCGCCATGCGAGCGTCCGGGTGGCGGCGACCAACCAGGCCGTCGTGGACGACTCCGACATCGTCGTCGTCAGCGTCCTTCCGGATCAGGCGTTCGACGTCCTCACCGCACTCGATTGGCGTTCCGCTCCGACAATCCTGAGCGTCATCGCAGGCCTCGAAGTCGAGCGGGTCCGGACCCTCGTCGGACGAGCCGATGCCGACGTCGTTCGACTCATCCCGATGCCACCGAATCGCAACGGCCTCGGTCCTCTGCCGATGTTCCCTCCGCATGAGCGAATCGCGCAGTTGTTCGCCGACGTCGGCACCGTCATCCCCGTGACGGATGAGACCACCTTCGCCACCTTCGTCGGCAGCAGCGCACTGATGGGGCTCTTCTTCGAACTCCTGGCGACGAACGCGGCATGGATGGAGGACAATGGCGTCGCTTCAGAGCATGCTGCCGCATACTCCACGGCGTTGTTCCACAGTCTGGCGAGCGAGACGCTCGGGCGGCCGGCACAGGAGCTCGCTCAGGCGGCCGACGTCTGCCTGACCCCTGGTGGGTTGAACGAACAGGTCCTGTTCTCCGCCCGGAAACAGGGACTGTTCGATCTGGTGAAGGACGAACTCGACGCGATCCTCGAGCGGGTACAGCCCTAGCCGTCGCACGTTGGCACTCGTCGACCGGCGGCTCCAGCTACTGTCGGCATCGACACACGGAGGCTGCCATGATCGTTCGTTCCATCGCCGACCTGAAGGCCCAGGGCCGTTACGCCGAGAAGCCCGGCGTCTGGACGAGTTCGCGGTATCTGCTGCGGGACGACGACGTCGGATTCACCATGACCCAGACGACGGTCGCGGCCGGCCAGCGTCAGCTCATGGAGTACAAGAACCACGTCGAGGCGAACCTGATCGTCGAGGGTGAGGGTGTCGTGATCGATGTGGAGAGCGGTACGGAGCATCAATTGGCACCGGGCGTCATGTACACCCTGGACAAGCACGACCGCCACGAGCTCCATGCCCACACGGACATGCGCATCGTGTGCGTTTTCACGCCGGCACTCGTCGGCACCGAAACCCACGACGACGACGGCTCGTACCCGATCCTCTGACGCAGCCAACCGGCCACTGCCGCGTTCCCCATCCAAAACCCTGCAAGGCTGCGGACATGGCCACCCACGAACTCGAACCACGCATCGCCGTCTTTCTCGACTACGAGAACCTGGCGATCGGAGCGAAGGACAACCTCGGCGCTCCGTTCGACTTCGGTCCCGTGGCCGACGCACTCGCCGAACGCGGAAGGGTGATTCACCGAAAGGCGTACGCCGATTGGTCCTACTTCGACAACGACCGGCGAATGCTCACCCGGCATCAGGTTGAGCTCGTCGACATCCCGCAGAAGATGGGCGGAAGCCGGAAGAACGCGGCGGACATCAAGATGGCAATCGACGCCATCGAACTCGCGCTCGACCGCGAGTACCTCACCACGTTCGTGATCTGTACCGGAGACAGTGATCTCAGCCCGCTCGTTCAGAAGTTGAGAGAGCTCGATCGCCAGGTGATCGGGGTCGGAGTCCGCCAGTCCACGTCGAAGCTTCTCCCACCGGCCTGCGACGAGTTCATGTTCTACGACAACCTGGTATCCGACGCTGAGGACGAACCGAAGGCGAAGGACACGGACGACGGCGCTTCCAAGGGGTCGGACCTGTCACTGGTGACCAGCACCCTCGCCGGCCTCTCTGCATCGTCGGGAACCGTCCGCTCGTCCAGCCTCAAGCGGGCGCTCCTGCGAAAGGACCCAACCTTCTCGGAGGCAGAGCTCGGATTCCGAAACTTCGGGGCGCTGCTCGCCAGCCTGGCGGACCGCGGCCTCGTTGAGCTCTCTGGCAAGGGTGATCCCGAGGTTGCGCTCAGCGGCACCAGCGGCGCCCAGGTGGACGAACTCCTTGCGACGCTGCTGAAAGACGAAGGTCCGATTCCGCTGACGGGGTTGAAGACGGCGCTGCGCAAGCGCGACCCGGACTTCAGTGAACGGAACCTCGGCTACCGCAACTTCGGGAGCTTCGTGACCGCCGCCGAGGCCCGAGGTGTCATCGCCATCTCCGGCAAGGCCGACGGCCGCATGGTGAAGGCTCCGTCGAAGCGGCGTCGCCGCTGACCGCCACGGGCGTCACCGACTGGCGATGTCCGAACCGGCGTGGAACCCGTTGGTCCACGCATTCTGGAAGTTGAAACCACCGGTCACCCCGTCCACGTCGAAGCTTCTCCCACCGGCCTGCGACGAGTT
>CALBVR010000059.1 GCA_937969565.1 uncultured Acidimicrobiales bacterium
GGCAGCGGCCAGCGTCGCCCCTCCCGTGTACGCGAACAGGTTCAGCACGCGTGGGACACGCTCCTGCATCGTGCTGCGTTGCGTTTCGACCTGCTCAGCGATCCAATCCCAGTTCCGGGCCTGCTCGGGGAAGATCCCGACGTTTCCCGATGCGCTCCGTTGCAGCAGGAGCTGCGTCTGCTCGTGGCGCACCGACCACGCGTCGGCCTGGTCGCTGGTGGCCGGCTCCGCCATGTCGATCCACTGGCCCGATCCGCCCTTGGCAAGGTCGAATCGAGCGGTGGCCGCATGCCAAATCTCGGGATCGGCCGGAGAAACTCGCTCCGCCGCTGGGCTCGGCCGGTCCAGCACCTGATCACCGAATCGCTCCAGCTTTCGTCCCGATCCGAAGTCGAGCAGTTCGTACTGGTCTGACGCGAACATGATGAAGGATGCGTACGGCTAGGTGGCCGGCGCGTCGCCCTTCGCCTGCTGAGCGAAGAACGACGCCTCCTTCGGCACCTCGGGAAACTCCATCTCGTAGCTGCTGCAGCGCACCCGGTTCGTGCGTTCGCCCCGAACCACTTCGCCTTCGTGAACGCTGGGCAGGTGGTTGACCTGCAGGGGCTTGGCGTCTTCGGCGCGGTACTCGGCGATGAAGAGCGTCCGCGGATGGTCGGACCGATTCGGGGCCGAACCATGAAGGAGTCGCGTGTGCATGAGACACGCCGAGCCCGCCGGGCCGTGCACCGGGATTGCATCGCCCACGTGGGCGGCTTCGACCTCGGGGGCGACCGCTCCCGTGTAGATGCCGTCATGCCAGTGATCCCAGAGTTCGTCGCGATGGGTACCCGGCACGACGTTGAGCGGACCGTTCTCGAGCGTCACGTCATCCAGGAAGAACAGGCACGCGATCAGGTCCTCGTTGGTGTGCGGCTGGAACATGAAGTCCTGGTGGTACTTGATCTGGGTCGAAGCGCCCGGCTGCTTGGCGTTGATCTTCGAATTGTTGAACTCGACGTTCGGCCCGATGAGCTGAGCGACGACGTCCAACGCCCGATTGTCCCGCATGGCCGCCAGATAGGCGTCGGACACCTCGACCGGCGACGCCACGCGTCGAAGCCGGGGCGCGTCTTCGGTGTGTTCGGGTGCGAGGTCGAAGCGGGGACGACGGGCGAGCGTGTCGCCATAGGGCGCAGTGTGAGCCCGGCTCTCTTCGGTCCACGCGTCGAAATCGGCGATCAGCCCCGCCAGCTGATCGTCGGTCAATGCGTTGTCAACGAAGAGGTAGCCGTTCGTCCAGTACGAATCCACCTGGTCCGGCGTGAGGGGCCCCGAAGTCATGGGACGATGGTACGCAAATCTCGGGCCCAGATCGACCTTCGGCGGGCCGTTGTCGGCATCCAGCTGACCGGGTGGGTGTCTACGCAGGACCGTCTTCTCCGACGGGATCGGTGCGCGATGTGTGCGCCATCGTGGTGGCGATCATCGCCAGAACCGATGGCACGAACTGCGGCAGACCGCTGGCGATTTCGATCGTGACGGCTGCGGCGACGCCGGCCACGGCGACGAAGGCAAGGAAGCACATGGCCACACGAAATCTCCACTGTGAATCAGTGATGAGCAGGGACCAGATCAGGCCAGCTGCCAGGAACAGGTTGTAGACACCCTGATTGGCCGCCAGCTCGACGGTCTCGGGGAAGAGGCCGGGATCGAACGTCGAGAACACGTCGGCCCCAACGGTGGTCCATGCGAAGATCTCGAACCAGGCGATGTACAGGTGGAGGGCGATCACCAGCAGGATGAGGCCTCGCGAGATCCATGTCATGGCCCGACACTACTGACCTTCGCCTCGATCAGGGCCTTCCTCGTGCGAGGCCCCTTCCGGGTGAAAGGATGGCGGCATGCACAACCGTCTGACCCACTTCGCAATCAACGCGGACGATGTGGAGGAAACGCAGAGGTTCTACGCGTCCGTGTTCGGCTGGCAGTTCCGCGCGTACGGGCCGCCCGGATTCGTCCAGATCCTCGACGAGAACGGCACAGAGCCGGTCGGATCGATCCAGCAACGACGGGACCTTCTGGACCACACCCCGACGCGTGGCTTCGAGTGCACGTTTGGCGTTGACGACGTCGAGTCCGTTCGGCGCGACGTGCTCGAGGCCGGCGGTCGAATCCTGATGGAGATCACCGAGATCCCTCAGGTTGGTCGACTCCTCGCCTTTGCCGATCCGGGCGGCAACCCCGTGCTCGCGATGCAGTACGACCGAACCGAATGAGCCAGACCGAGCGGACGCCGACCCACGGCCGTCAGTCGGCTTCGCTGTAAAGGACCTCAAAACGCTGGAAGACCGTCTCCATGTCTTCGGTGAACTCAGCGCCGATTTGGGGCAGGTACCGCTGGAAGAACGTCGTGTGCGCGTCCAGCCAGAAGGACCGGGTCCGATCGCCTTCTCCCTCGTCCCACGCGAACTGGTCGTCGACCGATGAGAGCGGGCCGACTCGAACGTCGGTCGCTCGGATGGCTGCTCGAGGGCGGAGCGAGCCGTCGAGCAGGATCTCGACGTCGCCCACTTGCGGCAACGGGCTCCCCTCGCGCTCGTATTCGATTGCCGCGCCTGCGGTGGCCCGCTTCCGGCCTTCGAGCACGAGGCCGATCAGTTCCTCCGCCAGTTCAGCCGTGTCTCCGAATGGCCAGGCATCGGGAACCGGTTCATCGGGGTTTCGTCCCGTCGCCGCAAGAAAGCGCGTCCAGAATGCTGCGACCTCGTCGGCATCGGGCTCCGCTCCGCCGTCCAACATGATGCTGTCTCAGCTGGCTGCGGCGGTGAGCTTGGGCGAGCGAGCCCGACCCGGAGGAACGGAAACGACGGGCGTCGCCACCTTCGGCTCGACGGTTTCCTCGTCCTCGGCGCCGGCGTACGTGTGCACGTACTTTTGGCCGGAGAGTTGGGCGATTTCGAACATCACGGCGTCGGCGAACGGCCGAATCGTGCGTGGATCGTCGGGGTCACCGAAGTCCCGGATGTGCATCGGCTCACCGAAGCGCACGGTCACGGGCAGCCCCGGCTTCATCACGAACTGGTCTGGAGGCTGCACGTCCAATGTGCCCTCATGGCCAACGGGGATGATGGGAGCGTCGCACCGGACGCTGAGCCGCGCTGCGCCCGTGCGCGCCTTGTGGAGGTTTCCGGAGCGGGAACGCGTTCCCTCCGGGTAGATCATGAAGAGATGGCCGCCATCGAGCACGCGGGCCGCCGTATCGAGCGCCGCCTGCGCCGCTTCGCCTCCGGAGCGATCGACCGGGATCATGCCGAACGCTGGGAAGAGGTGTTTCGTCTTCCAGTCGTCCATGTATTCGCCTTTGCCGATCGCCCAGACACGCCGACGCAGCGACACCGGCACGAAGACCGAATCGCAGAAGCTGAGGTGGTTCGGGCAGAGAATGGCCGGACCCTCGCTGGGCACGTTCTCCTGCCCTTCGATCGTCAGGTCCCAGAGTTTGTGGACGAGCCGACGAACGGCGCTGAGGCCATAGCGGGATACCCGCTCGGAGCCGGGAAGATCGGGTGCGGTCTCGAAGGTGAAGTCAGGCAGCGTCGACGTCATCGCAGCTCCCGCCGAATCTTCTTGCCCGTGGGGGCCACCGGTAGTTCGTCCACCAGGTGGTACGCCGTCGGACACTTGTAGCGGCTGAGATTCGCTCGAGCGTGCCGGTCGAGTTCGTCGGTGTCCACGTCGCCGGACACGTGAGCGACGACGGCCTCGCCGGTGTCCAGATGGATGGTGCCGACCACGACGGCGCCGCGCACGTCGGGATGTTCGAGCAGGACGTTCTCGACCTCGGCCGGGTACACGTTGAAGCCGGAGACGATGATGATGTCCTTGATCCGGTCGACGATGTAGAGACGGCCGTCTTCGTCGAGGACACCGACGTCACCGGTCCAGAACCAGCCGTCCGGTGTGAGCACCGCCTCGGTTGCCTCGGTGTCGTCGAAGTATCCCTCGAAGATCCCGGGTCCTCGAACGACGATCTCGCCGGCGTCGCCGACATCCACCGGGAGTCCGTCGTCTTCGACGAGCAGCATCTCGATGCCGTCGGCGGCTCGTCC
This sequence comes from uncultured Acidimicrobiales bacterium, assembly GCA_937969565.1. Taxonomy (GTDB): domain Bacteria; phylum Actinomycetota; class Acidimicrobiia; order Acidimicrobiales; family SHLQ01; genus SHLQ01. Next base: position 4,092 of record CALBVR010000059.1, read on the forward strand.
GACGGATCCGGCCTTGGCGTCGCCACGACTACTCGTGACGATGGGAGAGGTTTCGGTGAGGCCGTAGCCCTCTTCGATCGTGATGCCGTGCCGCTCCTGCATGTCTTCGAACACGCTCACGGGAAGGGCGGCGGCGCCGGAGGCAGCGATGCGCACGGTCGAGAACGCATCGGTGGCCGAATCGACGATGCTCCATTGCCGCCACATGGGCGGAGCGCCGCCCAGAACGGTGATGCCGTGGCGTCGGCAGAGGTCGAGGCTGTCGGCGACGTCGAACCGTCGTTGGAGGACGACGCGACCACCCTGGCGAAGCAGCGCCAGCAGAATCACGTTGAGCCCGAAGATGTGCGAGAACGGGAGCACTGCCAGTGCGACGTCGTCGGGGCCGAGCCCGTCGGGGCTGTCTTCGCACACGGCCGCCTGGGCCCAGGCAAGGTTGGCGTGGCTGAGCATTGCCACCTTGGCGTCGCCCGACACGCCGCTGGTCAACATCATGATGGCGATGTCGCCAGCGTCGCGTTCGACGATGTCCGGGCTCGTTTCAGCGGTTCTCGGCACGGTGCGCAGGTCGACCATCGGGGCGGTGATGCCGTCGGCATGTTCGTGCATCCATGCTGCGTCTTCACCGACGAGGATGAGTTGTGGCCGGATGGACGCAAGTTTGCGATCCAGCTCTGGGAGCGGGTTCGTCGGCTTCATCGGGATGACGCGTGCGCCGACGCCGAGCGCGCCGAGCGTCGCCGCCACGAATGCCGGCTCGTTCCCGGCAGGGACGGCCACGCGGTCGTCTGGCCCAATGCCGCGTTCGGTCAGAAGCTGGCGGATGGAGGCCGCCCATGCTCGGAGTTCGCCGTAGGTGACGCGTTCCTCCCCATCGATGATCGCGACACGGTCGTCCGCATGGTTCTCGATGATGGACGCGATATTCACTGGCGGCTCCCCGACGTTCCTGGGACCACTGTAGATGAGTTTGCGAAAGCCCTCAGATCGCAGGATCTGCGAGCCTGTCAGCCGCCGGCGATACGGCGAACGAAGTTGGCGATCTCCTCGATGACCTCGTCCCGATTCGTCTCGTTCACGAGTTCGTGGCGTGCACCTTCGTAGACGCGGATGACCTTGTCAGTCGACGGCATGGCCTCCACCGCGGCGAGCGACGTGCGGTAGTCCACGAAGGGGTCGGCGTCGCCATGGCAGAACAGGACCGGCATCGTCAGCTGGCCGAGGTCCTCCTGGAACTGGTCGAGGGCAACCATTTCGGCTTCGAGCAGCGGACGTTTGTACTTGCCCCGGTAGACGAGCGGATCTGTCGCATAGCCCTCCACTGCTGCTGCATCTCGGGACATGCCTGAGAAGTCGGTCGTGGCTGGTGGAAGGTCGGGCTCGGCCAGGGCCTCGCGAGCCCAGGTCCAGTCGCCGATCACCGCGCCGAGCAGACCGATGGCCGCCACGTCTTCCGGCTGCCCCTGTGCGAACCGTGACGTGAGCAGACCGCCCATCGAGTGGCCGATCATGACCAGCGGCAGTCCGGGATGGTCGGCGTTCGCACGGTCGACGAGGGTGCGTAGATCGGCCACCACGTCGCCGAAGTCGGTGATGAGGGCCCGTTCTCCGTCGCTGTGGCCATGGCCCATGTGGTCCTGGCCGTAGACCACGGCGCCATCAGCCACCAGCCGCTCGGCCAGGTGGCCATAGCGTGCTGCGTACTCTGCGTATCCGTGCACGATGACCACGATGCAGTTGGGGGGCGACTCGCCGGCCCATCGCTCGTAGTGGATCGACCCGGCAGCTCCGTCGAACGTTGGCATGACGTGTTGTCTAGCAGCCCGCCGCCTCCGCATCGACCACTCGTCAGTGGGCACGCCCGATGCGAGCGCGACGGCACGGCAGCTGCGAGACTGCGGGCATGTCGCTGACTCAATACCGAATCAACCGTGACGGCGTCGACCGTCTGCTCTTTCTGATGCATGGCTACACGGCCGAGCAACACCACCTCGCTTCGTACGTCCCGCTGGTGGACCCGAACGAGCGCTTCACCGCGATCGCGCCGCGCGGCCCGATGGACATGCCCGACGGTGACGGCGCCGGTTGGTGGCACATCGATCTCGACACGTTCGAACAGGACCTCTCGCAGTTCATGCCGTCGCTCGACACGCTGGAAGCCTTCATCGCCGACGAAGCCGACCAGGCCGGCGTGCCCCTCGAACGCTGCTTGATCGGTGGTTTCAGCCAGGGCGGCTACCTGTCGCTCGCTCTGGCGTCGAAGCCGGACGCACCCCGCTACGCCGGAATCTGGGCGATGTGTTGTGGCGTTCCCAAGGTGCCGGGCCTCGAGCTCGACCTGTCCAACGGCGACGGCCGTCCCGCACTGTTCCAGTGGGGCACGAAGGATGGTTTCATCGGGCCGGACCAGCCCCAGGAGGTCATTGCGGAACTCGGCGGGGGTGGTTGGGATCTTCGACACCACGCGTACGAGATGGCGCACAGCCAGACCATCGAGATGATGGTCGACGCACGGGAGTGGCTCGAGACCGTTCTCTGACCCGAGGCCGGGCTGCAGCACCGGGGGCTGACTCACAGGAAGCTCCCAGACAGCTCCAACACCGCTCCCAAGGCGGGTTCGTACGTTGCTCACATGCTGAGACGACGACTCCACAACCGATCACCACTGACCGCAGCTGCGCTGTCCGCCGGGCTCCTGCTGGCCGCCTGCGGTTCGACGGGGGCGGACACAGTCGCTTCCGCGACAGACGACCCCGTCGTCGAGGAATCGACGACGACGGACGCTCCCGCGGAGACCGGAGCGGAAACGACGGATGCGCCGGCCGACGCAACGACAACAGTCACGACCGAGGGTGTCGACGCGGACGACGCCACCGACACAGACTCCGCATCGTCGCCGACCACCTCAACGACAGCGTCGGCCGACCCGGTGGAACCCTCCGCCGGTTGTGAGGCAACCGCCGCGCTGTTCGTCACGCGTGGATCCGCGAACGCGGATCTTCCGGATCCGGAGGTCGAGGCGACCTGCGCCGGTGACACGATCAACGTCGTCTCCAACGGTGTGCCGGACTACACCTACATCGGCACCTCTCCGGGCGCGCCCGACGGGCGGGAGTTCACCTTCTCCATGCCAGCGGAACCCACCATGGCCGCCGCTCCCACCGACATTCCCTACATCGGTCCGATTGGGATGACCCTCGGCGGTATCTCGATCTACGGTCCGACCGAAGGCACCGGC
>CALBVR010000060.1 GCA_937969565.1 uncultured Acidimicrobiales bacterium
CTCCCACGACGCGAAGCCGTCGGTGGATTGCCAGGTGGTGCCGAAGTCGTCGGTGACGGCGATGCCGAGCATGTCTCCACCGGCGAAGAGCCGTGTGGTGGAGGTGGGGTCGAAGGCGAGCGAGGTCAGTCGGCCGCCGACGCCGGGTTCGGTGAGCTTGGTGAACTCGCCGGTGAGCGGGTTCGCTTCGGGAATCTCTTCGGGTTCGCCGACCGCCTGGGCGGGTTCACTCGGATCGACGGTGTCGGTGTCGTCGGTGGCTTCGGTCTCCGTGTCGACAGAGGTCTCGGGGAGGTCTTCGGCATCGAGGCCGCCCTCTTCCGTTGTGCACGCGGTGGAGAGAAGGAGGGTGGCCGCGAACGCGGCGAGGAGGCGGAGGGGGCTCGAGGGCATGGTTGGCGAGGATAGTGGGGCGGCGGGGTCGAGCGGGGTCGTTCGACGGGCCGCTCAGGCTGCCGCGGCGGGGATACGCCCGCCCGGGCCCTGGCCCTCGGTGGTGGTTCGGGCGACTGCTCGATTCAGATGGAGCAGGATCATCCCTGCGCTCACGAGCAGCGCGGGTACGCCGGCGGCGAATGCCATGGCGATGGCGACCGGCAGGTTGGAGGCGGGTTCGACCGGTGTGATCGAGCGGTACCAGTCGTCGTTCACCCCGTTGAGGGAGGCGATGACGTCGGAGCGTTCGGTGACGGTGCGGGCGCGGTCGGCGTAGAGCGCGTTGAGTTCGATGAGGTTCCGGTTGAACTGGTCGGCGAGTGGCTGGATGACGGAGAGCTGGCTGAGCAGTTCTCCTTCGAGCGTGCCGACCACGGTGTCGTCGTCGGCGAGGCCGATGAGTTGGCCTTCGATTCGGTTGCGGGCGACGACGGGGTTGACGCCGAGCGTTTCGCGGCGGATGCGGCCCTGGTCGTCGAGGATCTCGCTGATGGATTGGTCGAGTTCGATGATCTGGGTGGTGAGGGTCTCTTCCTGTTCGCGGAGCACGAAGTTGACGACTTCTTCGGCGAGGATTCGGGCGATGCGCTCGGCGTCGCCGGCCCGGTCGGCTCGTACATCGATCTGGACGACGCTCTGCGTGTCATCGAGGCGCTCGATGGTGAAGGTGTAGTCGTCCTTGGCGATGAGCCGGGTGCGATCTTCGATGGCGAAGAAGACGTCGGGGAACTCGACGGCGTTGACGATGCCGTTGAGGTGTTCGTCGAGCACGGGGTTGGGTCGGTCGATGTAGCCGACGCGCTGGCCGAACACGAAGGTGGTGGCGGTCTGCTTCGTGTCCTGCTGCAGCCCCATGTAGAGCGCGACTCCGGCGGCGGCGAAGACGGACACCAGGATGACCGCGAGCCACGCCGGTCGGGCGAGGAGACGGAAGGTGGCCGGTGTCATGCGGGCTGCTCGATCTGCTCGGTGTGGCCGGTGGCTTCGCCTCGCCTGACCTTCGCCCGATGGATGTTCCAGTAGTAGGCGGAGACGAGGAGGGCGACCCAGTAGGCAGCGGTGGTGGTGATGGCGGCGCCGACGATGCCGTAGGGCGGCAGCAACACGATGAGGCCGGCGACCGTGACGAGCGCGGCGGCGATCTGGGCCTTGGACGAGTCTTCCGGCTTGTTGAACGACTGCAGGGCGACGTTGTACACCTGCGTCACATCGGCAGCAAAGGCGCCGGGCAGAAGCAGAAGAAGCGGCAGCACAGAATCGGCGAAGGCGGAGCCGAAGACGAGCGGCACGAGCAGCTGGGCGGAGACGGCGATGACGATGAGAATGCCGGCGGAGGCCGAGGCGACCCAGACGACGGACTTGCGGATGCGAGCGAGTCGCTCCTCGTCGGAGGCGGCGTTGCGGATGAATGGCAGCAGGGACTGGGCGATGCCGCGGGCGACGGCGCCGGAGATGGTGGCGACAGGTGCGGCGACGGCGTAGAGGCCGAGATCTTCGCTGGAGACGAAGGCGACCAGCACGAGCTGATCGATGCGGTTGCTCATCACGAACGAGAGGTTGCCCACCCACGCCCGGAGGCCCCAGTTGCGAACCTCCTTGAACAGCTCCCGGTCGAATCCGCGGCCGGGGAGCGAGCCGGTGCTCACGAGTGCGTACCCCCACCCGAGGCACATCATCAGGAAGGTGGACGTGAGTGCGCGGGTCACGGTCATCGTTCCGGTGATGTACAGGCAGAAGTAGCCGAACGTGATGAGGAACTGCGGAAGGGCGAGCAGCACGTTGAAGCGGAAGGTGTTGCCGATGCCGCGGAGGTAGAAGATGGCTGAGGTGAACGGGCCGTTCAACATCTGCAGCACGATGAACATGACGTAGAAGACGCGGAGCTGGGTGCCGTCGGGGCCGTTGAACGCGTCGCCGGTCATCTGCCAGAGGAAGAACGGGGTGAGCGCGAGCGCCATCGGCAGCGTGACGAAGAGGGTCATCGCCCAGGAGGACATGATGAGGCGGCGGTTGTCGGCATCCTTCGCGAAGTAGGCGACCGCGTTGGGTACGCCGATCTGGAATGCCCATCCGAGCACGACGGTGTTGCCGAACACGGCGGCCACTTCACCTCGGCCGGCGTCGCCGAGCGCCCGGGCCAGCATGATGCTGTTGAGGAACATGAACCCGGTGGTGATGACGAAGGCGCCGCTCGTGAACAGGGTCTCGAATTGCTGCCGATCCATGTTCTTGACGCGCGCAGGCAAAGGAAGTCTGGAGACCAGGTTGTTCATGTGTCGCACAGTCTCCTCGACCAGGTAACGCCGCCGTAAATGCACCTTCGGCAAAAACTTGGGGGAATCAACTATCAGGTTGCCACCAGTTGCCGACGATAGTGCGACAACATGGAAGTGGCGGTGGCGACACACGACATCCATCACTTCTCACTGCCAGAACATGATTGGGGTTCAAAACATGCGACGAAAGATAGCGCACTCCTTTGTAGGAGTGTCCATGGTTGCTGCGCTGATTGCAGTACCACAGGCCACGGTGGGAGCGGCGCCCAACGAGGGCACGTGGAGCGGCTTCAACGCCGGTGTCGGGCTCACCAACTCGGCTGAACTTTTGGCAGTGAGCGCCGCAGACCCGGCCGGTTGGGGCGTTGCCTCGACGGACGACCTGGGTGGAGCAGGCACCGACGTGTGGATCAACAACCACGCTGTCGCCTCCGAGTGGTACCTCGACGGGGCGATCGGCGCTGCTGCAGCCGATGCTCGCGATGAGAATCCGGCAACACCGACCGCCCTTGAGGCGGATGATTCGCACGGCATCGCGTTCACCGATCTCAACGGCGATGGCACCGAGGACCTCATCGAGATCCGGGCACGGGACAACGCCAACTCGGTCACCGACGGCACCACGCTCGGTGTCGCGAATGGCAGCCCGTCGATGGACGCCGTTGGCGCGGAGGACGATCGTGGCCGTGGCCGTGCCGTTCTGCCGGTCGACATGGATTGGGACGGCACGATGGACATCGTGGTCGGCAACCTCGATCGCACTGCGCTCGGTTGCGACGACGATTCCGATCCGGACCCGGACGCCGACTGCTTCGACAGCACGGGCGACGCTGCAGCGCTGTCTGAGGTGTACCTCGGCGATGGTGACTTCACTTTCACCGCAACGGATGACAACGCGAACAACGACGCGATCAACGATGCCGACATCACGTTGCTCTCGATGACCCGTACGGGTCCGGGCGCACCGTCGGTCATCGTCACGCACAACAACTTCACCGTGGGCCTCGACAGCCTTGCGACGAACGTTTCGGTTCCGACCGCGGCCGGTGCGAATGGCATTGGCCAGGTGCAGGGTGCTGGGAACAACGCCAACAACATCCGTGACATCGCGTTCGGCGATCTCGACGGCGACATCGACACGGTGGAGTACGCCGTGGCTCGGATCGACGGCGAGGACAACAACGATGGCGCCGGTGGCGGCCCGGACGGCACACCGGACAACCTCGGTGATCGTGCGATCGTCATGGGTGACACCTCGCAGATCGGTACTCCGCTGACCGAGATCTCCAACGATCTCCGTGCGGACAGCTGCGGCACCATCGCATTCGGCGACTTCGACAACGACCGTGACATCGACATCTTCGGTGGCTGCACGTTCGACACGCAGGACAACGACATCATGTTGGAGAACGACGGATCCGGTAACTTCGCCGTGATTCCGCTCGGCGCCACGACCACCGCTCGTGCGGTTGCGTCGTCGGTCTCCGACCTGAATGGCGATGGCTTCCTTGACATCGTCGTGACGAAGGGCTTCGACACCAACGCAGGCGAGGACTTCTCGTACACCAACGGTGGGGGAACGAACAACTACCTGCAGATCGACCTCGACAGCACCGACAACCCGGACGCCATGGGCGCCCAGGTCTTCGTTGGCTCCAAGGGATTTGCCGACACCGCAGATGCCGGTGACTGGCAGGTCCGTGAGGTTGCTCACTCGTTCCACCGCGGTCAGGACACCCGCATGCTGCACTTCGGCCTCGGCCAGGCCGAGGAAATCGCTCCGGTCGTGGTCGTGTGGCCGGAGGGCGCTGTTGAAGCGTGCACCCTCGACGGCGCGCTGAACTCCCGTGTGACCATCACGCAGGGCGGTGCGAACTGCGAGACCGTGGCCAACCTGGCAGCGACCCTTGCGGCCGCTCCGGCGTACACCCCGCTCGTCGACGAGCGTCCGCTGTGCTTCGGTGAGCCGATCACCATCGCACTCGACGAGGACGTCGCGAACCTCTACAACGAAGAGCCCTTCGTCGTGGACTTCGCAACGACCGGCACCAACGGTGACGACGTCATCCTGGGCACCGAGGCTGGTGAGACCATCAACGGTCTCGGCGGCAACGACCTCATCTGTGCTGAAGGTGGCGATGACATCGTCAACGGTGGCACGGGCAACGACGAGGTTGCTGGTGGCGACGGTGATGACTTCATCAACGGTGGCGATGGCGTCGACCGTCTCTTCGGTCAGGACGGCAACGACACGCTGAACGGTGAAGACGGCCGTGACAAGCTCGCCGGTGGCGGTGGCAACGACGAGTTGAACGGTGGCGCAGACC